>NZ_JBHTVZ010000018.1:12448-42673 GCF_042792715.1 Isoptericola sp. NPDC056618
GCCCCCCACCCCCCGCCCCCCCCCGCCGCCCCGCCCGGCGCCTCCCCAAGGTCGGGTGGGGGGGGGCCCCCCCGGCCCCGCTCGGCCCCGGCCCCCGCCCCCCCGCCCCCCCTCGACTGGGTGCACGTGCGCCACGAGGAGGCGGCGGCGTTCGCGGCCGCCGCCGACGCCGAGGTGACCGGCGAGCTCGCCGTCTGCGCCGGGTCGTGCGGGCCGGGCAACCTGCACCTCATCAACGGCCTCTACGACGCGAACCGCTCCAGGCTGCCGGTGCTCGCCATCGCGTCGCACATCCCGAGCGCGCAGATCGGCACGCAGTTCTTCCAGGAGACCCACCCGGACCGCATCTTCAACGAGGCGTCCGTGTTCTCGGAGCTGATCTCGTCCCCGGCCCAGCTGCCGCGCGTCACGCGGTCCGCCATCCAGCACGCGCTCGCCGCGCCGGGCGTCGCGGTGCTCACCCTGCCGGGCGACGTCGCCGACGAGCGCGTGCCCGACGACGACGCCCCGATCCTCGTGCCCGGCGCCTGCCCGGCGCGCGTCGTGCCGAACACCGCCGACGTCGAGGCCCTCGCCGACGCGATCAACCAGGCCAAGAAGGTCACGCTGTTCGTCGGCGCCGGCGCGCGCGACGCCCGCGACGCCGTCCTGGAGCTCGCCGACCTGGCGGCCGCGCCCGTCGGCCACTCGCTGCGCGGCAAGGAGATCATCCAGTACGAGAACCCCCACGACGTCGGCATGTCCGGCCTGCTCGGCTACGGCTCCTGCCACGAGGCGATGCACTCGGCGGACCTGCTGGTGATGGTGGGCACCGACTTCCCGTACGACTCGTTCCTGCCCGCCGACGTCCGCACCGCGCAGATCGACGTCGACGCCTCCCACCTGGGCCGCCGCACCCGCCTCGACCTGCCGGTGCACGGCGACGTCGGCGAGACCCTGAAGCTGCTCAACCCGCTGATCAAGCGCAAGAAGGACCGCAAGTTCCTGCGCTCGATGGTCGACAAGCACGCCGGGCTCATGACCAAGGTCGTCGGCGCGTACACGCGCAACGTGGAGAAGCACACGCCCATCCACCCCGAGTACGCGGCCGTGCAGCTCGACGAGACGGCGGCCGACGACGCCGTGTTCACCGTCGACACCGGCATGAACAACGTGTGGGCGGCCCGCTACCTCACGCCCAACGGGAAGCGGCGCGTCATCGGGTCGTTCATCCACGGGTCGATGGCGAACGCCCTGCCGCACGCCATCGGCGCCGCGTTCGCGGAGCCCGGCCGGC
This sequence comes from Isoptericola sp. NPDC056618, assembly GCF_042792715.1. NCBI lineage: Bacteria > Bacillati > Actinomycetota > Actinomycetes > Micrococcales > Promicromonosporaceae > Isoptericola > Isoptericola sp. NPDC056618. The sequence goes on from NZ_JBHTVZ010000018.1 coordinate 13,725, forward strand.
AGGTGGTGGCGCTCGCCGGCGACGGCGGCCTGTCCATGCTGCTGGGCGAGCTCATCACCGTGCGCACCTACGACCTGCCGGTGAAGGTCGTCGTCTTCAACAACGCGACGCTCGGCATGGTGAAGCTGGAGATGCTGGTCGAGGGGCTGCCGTCGTACGGCACCGACTCCCCGCCCGTGGACTACCGCAACATCGGCCTCGCCGTCGGGATCCCGTCCGTCCGGGTCGAGCGGCCGAAGGACCTGCGCCGCGCCCTCCGGGACGGGCTGGACCGCAAGGGCCCGGCGCTCATCGAGGTCGTCACCGACCCGAACGCGCTGTCCATCCCGCCGTCCATCACGTCGGGGCAGATCCGCGGGTTCGCCACGGCGATGACGAAGCAGGTCTTCGGCGGCGGCATGGGCGAGGTCATGTCCATGGCGCGCTCCAACCTGCGGAACCTGCCTCGGTAGCGGCGGTGCCGGCACGGCCGCCTCGCGGCGGCCGTGCCGGCCCTCCCTGCTAGTAGCTGAGCATCGTGTACCAGTAGGGGTTCGAGGCGCTCCCGTGCTTGCCGCAGTACTCGCGGATCGTCACCTTGTACCCCTGGTTGTTCAGGGAGACCATCTTGTTGAACGTGCCCGCGTAGCAGTTGATGCGGCTGTCCCAGCTCCAGCCCCAGGTGGTGGCCTGGGCGGGGGCGGCCGACACCAGGGCGGCGGCGGCGATCCCGAGGGTGGCCATGCCCCCCACGACGATCCGACGAAGCTTCACTCGACTGTCCTCCTGCGATAGACGTGACCTCACGGACAGCCGGAAGGTAGCGCATCACCGCAGGTCGCGCGCGGGATGACCCTGGTCAGCGCCAGGTGGCGGCGACGGCGAGGAAGGCGTCGTTCGCCTCGACCTCGCCGATGCTGACGCGCAGGCCGTCGCCGGCGAAGGGGCGCACGAGGACGCCGGCGGCGGTCGCCTCGGCGGCGCGCGCCACGGTCTCCTCGCCGAGGGGGAACCACACGAAGTTGGCGTGCGTCTCCGGTAGGTCCCAGCCCTGCTCGCGCAGGGCGGCGACGACGCGCTCGCGCTCGGCGACCAGCGCGTCGACCCGCTGGCGCAGCTCGTCCTGGGCGACGGGCTCGAGCGAGGCCAGCGCCGCACGCTGGGCGATGTGGTTGACGCCGAACGGCGTCGACACCGCGCGGATGCCGGCGGCGAGGCGCGGCTCCGCGACGGCGTACCCGACGCGGAGGCCCGCCAGCCCGTACGCCTTCGACAGCGTGCGCAGCAGGACGACGTTGGGGTGCCGGCGCAGCAGGTCGACACCCTCGGGCGCCTGCGGGTCGCGCACGAACTCGAGATACGCCTCGTCGACGATCACCAGCACGTCGCGCGGGACGGCGGCGAGGAACTCCTCCAGCTCGTCCGCGTGCACCACGGGGCCGGTGGGGTTGTTGGGCGTGCAGACCATGACGACGCGCGTGCGGGGCGTGACGGCGGCGGCCATGGCGGACAGGTCGAGCCGGCCGTCCGCGGTGACCGGCACGGTGACGGCGACGCCGCCCGCGACGGCGACCACGATCGGGTAGGCCTCGAACGACCGCCACGGGAACACGACCTCGTCGCCGTGCTCGACGACGGCCTGCAGCACGTGCCCGAGCACGGCCACCGAGCCGTTGCCCACCACGACCTGCTCGGCCGGGACGCCGACGTGCGCCGCGAGCGCCTCGACGAGCTCCGTGGCGTACATGTCGGGGTAGCGGTTGGTCTCCTCCGCCGCACGCGTGATCGCCTCGAGGACGGACGGCAGCGGCGGGTACGGGTTCTCGTTCGACGAGAGCTTCCACAGCTTCGCGCCCTCGGCGGGCCGCGCGCCCGGCACGTACGCGGGCAGCGCGGCGACGGCGGCGCGCAGGGGGACGGCAGGGGTCTGGACGGCCGGCGAGTCAGCGGGGGTGGTCACAGCGATCAAGGATGCCACCCGCGCTGAGGTGGTCGGTCCGTACTACCTCGGCACGGTCCGTACTACCTCGCGGGGGCGGGTACTCCCTCGGCGCGCTCCCGCACCAGGCCGGCGAAGAACCGGGCGATCGCGTCGGCGGCGGGTACCTCGGCGGACTCCTCGACGTCCGGGCTGTAGTTGGTGTTCGTGTTGATGTCGTACGGCACGGTGCGGCCGTCGACCGTCTCGAAGAACTCGACCCCGGCGATCTCGATCCCCTGCTCGGCGAGCAGCCGCTCGAGCCGCACGACGAGCGGGTGCTCGGCCGTGACCTCGGGCCGCAGCGCGAACAGCGGCGGCGGGGCGACGCCGTCGGCCCCCGGCAGCGCGCACGCCTCGGCCGGGCACAGCTCGAACCCGGTGGACGTGTCCACGCGGACCGCGTAGTGGAACCGGCCGCCGACGAACTCCGCCCGGGTGACGAACGGCTCCGGCGCGACGAGTAGCTCCTGCAGCAGCCACACGCCGTCGACGGGCTCGTCGAGCAGGCCCGCGTCCAGGACGGCGGCGAACGTCCCGACGTCGTCGAACCGCTGCACCCCCAGGCCCTTGCCGCCACGGTTGTGCTTGGTGATGAACGGGGCGCCGAACCGTTCGGCCGCCGCCCGCAGCGCCGCGCGGTCCGTGACGGCCGTCGTGCGCGGCACGTCGAGCCCGGCGGCGCGCAGCAGCGCGTACTGCCGCACCTTGCTCACCTCGAGCGCCGCGGCGCGCGTGCCGTTGACGACCCGGCGGCCCGTCGCCTCGGCCCGGGACAGCACCGCCTGCGCGGCCTCCGGCGCGTGCGGGACGCCGCGCGTGTGCGCGGACGCGCTGAGGCGCGACCAGTGCACGGCCCCGGACGGCGCCTCGGCGAGGTCCAGGGTGACGTCGCCGAGATGCACCGGTTCCAGGGGCACACCGGCGCGGCCGAAGGCCCGCTCGAACGGCGGCAGCCAGTCGGGGTTGTCGTGCAGGACGAGGACGGACGGCTCGCTCACCCGGCGAGCCTACGCGCGCGCGCCGGTCGCCGGGATCCGGCCGCCGAGCCGCGCGGTGCCGAGCGTCGCGCCAGCCTCGCGCGGGCATGACGTGCCACGATGGCCGCATGAACTTCATCGTCCGCACCCTCGTCACAGCCGTGGCGCTGTGGCTGAGCGACCTGATCTTCACCAACCTCGAGATCCTGCCCCCGTACGACGGCGACAACGTGCTCGAGTACATCCTGGCGGTGCTCGGTGTCGCGTTGGTGTTCACGCTCATCAGCAGCTTCGTGAAGCCGATCGTCAGCATCATCTCGATCCCGCTGCTCATCCTCACGCTGGGCCTCTTCTACCTGGTCATCAACGCCTTCGTGCTCTGGCTCACCACCTGGATCACCGACCAGGGGTGGTTCGGCGACTGGGGCGTCGACGTCAGCGGCGGCTTCTGGTGGTTCGTCTGGATCGCCCTCATCCTCGCCGTGCTGCAGGCGATCATCGGCGCGTTCGCGCCGAAGAAGGGCTGACGCCCCGGCCTCCGCCGCACGACACGCTCAGTGCAGCATCGCCCCCGTCGGGTTCCCCGGCGGGGGCGACGTCGTCCCGAGCACGGTCGACCCCGGTCCGGGGACTGGTCCGGGGCCGGGCCCGGGCGCCAGGACCAGCGGCGGCGCCGGGTCCACCCGGCGCGCCGCGAAGAACCGGGTGCGCGCCCGGGTGCCGTCGAGCAGCTGCTCCAACCGCCCCGTCGCCCCTGCCACCTGCACGTTCCCGGACCGCTGCGCCGCCGCCAGCGTGCGCAGGTGCGTGGGCATCGCATGGGCGAGCGAGATGCTCCCGGCCGCGGCGACGTCGGCCGGGTCCGTCGAGTCCAGCAGCCGGCGCCCCACCGTCACGCGGTCCGCCGCGGCGGGTCCCTCCTCCCGGGACCGGCCGTCCAGGTTCTCGACCAGGCTCTCCTCGTTCTCCACGTGCAGCACGGGCACCCCCGCGGGGAGGGCGAACGACGCGGTCGGCGCCCCCGCGGTCACCACGCCACCGACGGGGTGGTTCGCGCGGAACGCCGGCGACGCCGCGAGCGCCGACGCGGCGATCCCGCCGAGGCTGTGCCCCACCAGCACCACCGGCTCGTCCGCGGCCGCACCCGCCGCGTCGAGGGCCTGCTCCACGGCGACGGACACGTCCGCGGCCTCGTGCGCCATGAGGCTCAGGTCGGTCGCCGCGTCGAACGGGTTCGTGGGCGACAGGAACTCCTGGGTCCCGGGGATCAGCACCGTCCACGACGTCGTGCCGTCGCCGTGCACGACCTCCTCCACCGCGAGCGTCCCGGCGGGCACACCGGCTGCGGGTCGGTCGACGACGCCGCTGCCCTGGGGGTAGAGGTCGGCGGTGCGGGCGAGCGCCTCCGCGACGGAGCCCGCCGGCCGGTCCGCCCATCCGGGCCGGGGGCCGGCGAGGTCCGCGTCGGCCAGGGCGACCACCTGGGGCACCGAGTCGGGCAGCAGCGCGGCCACGACGTCGGACAGCGAGCCCGCGCCGCGCGTGACCGGGTCCAGCGCGGCCGCCGGGCCCTCCTCGATCCCGCGCCGCAGGTCCTGCCAGGTCAACGGCCGGGTGGCGCTGAACCCCGCCGCGAACCCCCCGACCGCCTCGTCGGAGAACGGCGCGACGACCCGCCACACGCTCGCCAGGCTCCCGTCGGGGCCCGTCGTCACCGGCACTGTCGGCGGATCGGGCGGGGAGGACGCGGTCGGCGGCGACACGGTCGCGCCGGAGCCGGTCGATTCAGAGCCGGTCGATCCAGAGCCGAATGAGCCCCCGCGGGCCCGCGCGCCGCGCAGGCCGTCCGCCACGGACGTGACGGTGAGCACCGGCGTCGCCGCCAGCCCGAGCCAGGCTCCCGCCGCGCCCGCCAGCAGGGTCACGGCCCCGTCGGCGACGCGCTGCACCACGCTCTCCGCCTCCCGATACAGGCCGGCAGCGAGCCGCAGCCGGCGCGAGCAGCCCTCCGCCGTCGAGGTCCGGGCACGCAGCCGGGCGCTCACCTCGTCCAGCCGAGCAGCCGCCGCCTCCCGGTACGCGGCAACCGCGGCGTCGTCCCCCGTGGCGCCGGGCAGCGGCACGGCCGGTCGTGACCACGGATCGGGGGCCCACGCCGCACCCCGCAGGGTCCCGGCGACGCCGAGGCACCGGTGGGACGCCCGCCGCAAGCCCTCCGCCACGCCGTCGAGCAGCACGGCCGCGCCCTGCACGGCCTCGGCGTCGACCTCGGAGAGGGCCCGGCCGCCCACGACGTCCACGGTCTCCTCGGGCGGCAGCCCGCGCGTCACCGGGCCAGCACCTCGGCGGCCTCCTCGAGGAGCCGCAGGTCGGCGTCGAGGTCGGCGAGCAGGGTGCCGACGTCGTCGCGGAACCGGTCGGCCGCCGTCGACCGCCAGGCCACCGCCAGGCTGCGCCGTGCGCCCGCGGCGGCGTCGAGGACGTCGTGGTGCGCCGCGAGGACGGCGGCACAGGCGGCGCTCGGGTCGGGTGCCGGGGACGAGAAGGGCGGGGCCGGTGAGGTCATGCCCGCGACGCTAGGCCGCGCCCCGACCGTGACGCCGGGCGCGACTTCGGCCTGTGGACGGCGCCGCCCTGGGGACAGGCTCCGGACCGCGCCGCGCCGTGCCCGCGTCCGAGGCCGACGTCCGCTACGCCCCCGGCACCCCCGCGAGCCGGTCGGCGTCCGACAGGATGTCGATGCCGACCACCCGGCCGTCGCGCACCGTGAACGCGAGCAGCGAGTAGACCGTCCCGTCCTCGAGGACGGTGACCAGGCCGGGCGAGCCGGCCACGAGCGCGAGCCGCGAGAAGCGCGCCGTGCCGAAGTGCAGGCGCGCCTGCTCCGCGACGGCCTGCGCGCCCCGCAGCACGCGGGACAGCTCCCCCGGCCCGTAGTCGAGGCGCACCACGACCTCCGGGTCGAGCAGCGCCACGAGGCCGTCGAAGTCCCCCGCCTGCGACGCGGCGAGGTAGGCGGCCACGACCTCCCGCCGCCGCGCGACGTCGTCCTGCACGGGCACGGCGTCGCGCACCTTGCGGCGCGCGCGGCTGGCGAGCTGGCGCGTGGCGGGGAGCGACCGGTCGACGAGCGGCGCGATCTCCTCGAACGGGACCGCGAACTGGTCGTGCAGCACGAACGCGACGCGCTCGGCGGGTGCCAGGGTGTCCAGCACGATCATCAGCGCCGAGCCGAGTTCGTCCTGCTCGACCGCCCGCAGCTCGGGGTCGGCCTGCCCGTCGACCGGCGCCACGAGCAGGTCCGGCAGGTGCCCGTCCCACGCCGTCTCCCGGCGCGTCCCCCGCGAGCGCAGCAGGTTGAGCGCCACCCGTCCGACGATCGTCGTGAGCCAGCCGCCCAGGTTCTCCACCCCGGCGGCGCCGGCGGCGTGCGCGCGCACCCACGCGTCCTGCACGACGTCCTCCGCGTCCGCCGTCGACCCCAGCACCCGGTACGCGACCGCGCGCAGGTGCGGACGGAACGCCTCGAACTGGTCCGCCGTGAGCCGGCCTGCCGCGAACTGATCCGTGCTCATCGGTCACACTCTTTCGCCGGGCCGTGTCAGAGAGGTGACAGCGCACGCTGCCGGTGACACCGAACCACGAGGGTGCGACACCGGCTTTTCGACCAGGAGCCCGCATGACCTCTCAGACCTCGAACGATCTGGCCTCGAACGATCTGGCGTCGAATGACACCTTCTCCCAGGCCCTCGCCCGCGACCTGCGCGGGCGGGTGCTCCTGCCCGGCGACGACGCTTTCGACGCCGCCGCGACCCCCTGGAACCTCGCCGTCCGGCAGCCCGTCGCGGCGGTCGTCGAGGCCGCGGACGCCGACGACGTCGCCGCCACGGTGCGGCACGCGCGCGACGCCGGGCTGACGGTCGTCGCCCAGTCGACGGGTCACGGCGCGTCGGGAGACGTGGCCGGCACCGTCCTCCTGCGCACCCGCGCGCTCGACGCCGTCGAGGTGGACCCGGTGCGCCGCACCGCCCGGGTCGGCGCCGGGGCGTCGTGGGGAGCCGTGCAGTCCGCCGCGGCCCCGCACGGCCTCACGACCCTGCTCGGGAGCGCCCCCGGCGTCGGCGCCGTCGGCTACACCCTCGGCGGCGGGCTGGGGTGGTTCAGCCGCGCCCACGGCCTGGCGGCCGACCACGTGCGGTCGTTCGACGTCGTGTCCCCCGCGGGCGAGAAGGTCACCGTCACCGCCGCCTCCGACCCCGAGCTGTTCTGGGGGCTGTGCGGCGGGGGCGGCGACCTGGCCGTCGTGACGGCGATGGAGATCGACCTGGTCGAGCTGCCCGAGTTCGCGGGCGGCAAGGTCGCCTGGCCGGCCGCGCGCGCCGCCGAGGTCCTCGGCGTCTTCCGCGAGGTCACCGCCGCGGCCCCGCCCGAGCTCAGCGTCTGGCTGTCGCGGGTGGAGGCACCCGGGGCTCCGGCCGTCGTCGTCGTGCACGCCGCGTACCTGGGCGACGCCGCGGCGGCGCGCGAGCTGCTCGCCCCGTTCGCCGCGGTCCCCGACGTCCTCGGGCCGGGCGTCGACGCGGCGATCGGGCCGGTCGCGCTGGCCGACGTCGGCGACATCACCGCCGACCCGACCGACCCCGCCGCGGGGAAGGGCCGCGCCGAGCTGCTGCAGGGGATCGACGACGAGGCGGTGGAGCGCCTGTTCACGACCTCGGTCGCGCCGCTGCTCGTGCTCCAGCTCCGGCACCTGGGCGGCGCCCTGGCCGCGCCGGGCGACGGCGCGGGCGCGCTGGGCGCGATCGACGAGCCCTACCTGCTGTACGCGTTCGGCCTGGCGTTCGAGCCGGGCCTCGCGGCCGCCGTCGGCCACCGCCTCGAGGCGCTGCCGGCCGAGCTGGCCGGGATCGCCACGCTGCGCAAGCCCGCCACGTTCCTCGCCCCCGGCGAGAGCGCGGCAGCCGCGTACGACGACGCCGCGCTCGCCCGCCTGCGCGACCTCAAGCGCGCCCGCGACCCGCGCGGCACGGTCCGCGGGAGCTACCCGCTCCTCGGCTGACCTCCGACCGTTGTGGGTGGGATCGTGGTCCAGTTCTCGCCCCTCAGCGGGCCACGATCCCAGCCACAACGGTCTGCCGCGGTCGGCTCGGGGCCCGTGGGAGAATGTGGGCCGTGACCTCCCCCGCGCCGCAGACCTCGCCGTCCGACGTCCAGACCCGCGTCAACCTCGCGGACGTCACTCCGCCGATCGCCCTCGGGCCGCTCGACGGCCGCTACCGCGGCGCCGTCGCGCCGCTGGTGGACCACCTCAGCGAGGCCGCGCTCAACCGCGCGCGCATCCACGTCGAGGTCGAGTGGCTGGTCACGCTGTGCAACGGCACGACGGCGACCCCCGGCGCCGTCGTCCCCGGCGCTCCCACGCTGACCGACGCCGAGATCGCCTACCTGCGCCGGATCCCCGCGACCTTCGGCGCGGACGAGATCGCCGAGCTCGCCGCCATCGAGCGCGAGACGGTGCACGACGTCAAGGCCGTCGAGTACTTCATCAAGCGCCGCATCGCCGCCGCGCCCGAGGTCCTCGGCGAGACCAGCCTCCCCGCCGCGAGCGAGCTCGTGCACTTCGCGTGCACGTCCGAGGACATCAACAACCTCTCGTACGCGCTCATGGTGCAGGGCGGCGTGCGCGAGGTGTGGCTGCCCGCCGCGACCGCACTGACCGACCAGCTCGCCGAGATGGCGCGCGAGCACGCCGAGGTCCCGATGCTCAGCCGTACGCACGGGCAGCCGGCCACGCCGACGACGATGGGCAAGGAGCTCGCCGTCCTCGCGCACCGCCTGCGCCGCCAGCTGCGCCGGGTCGAGGGCGCGGAGTACCTGGGCAAGCTCAACGGCGCCACCGGCACCTACGGCGCGCACGTCGTCGCCGTCCCGGGCGCCGACTGGCCGGCCGTGTCGCAGGCGTTCGTCGAGCATCTGGGCCTGGTGTGGAACCCGCTGACCACGCAGATCGAGTCGCACGACTGGCAGGCCGAGGTCTACGCCGACGTCGCCCGCTTCAACCGCATCCTCCACAACCTCGCGACCGACGTGTGGACGTACATCTCGCTGGGCTTCTTCACGCAGATCCCCGTCGCGGGGGCCACCGGCTCGTCGACCATGCCGCACAAGGTCAACCCGATCCGGTTCGAGAACGCCGAGGCGAACCTCGAGATCTCGTGCTCGCTGCTCGACACCCTGTCGGCCACGCTCGTGACGTCCCGCCTGCAGCGCGACCTCACCGACTCGACCACGCAGCGCAACATCGGCCCGGCTTTCGGCCACTCGCTGCTCGCGATCGACAACGTCCGCCGCGGCCTCAAGGCGCTCAACGTCAACGCCGCGCTCATGGCCGACGACCTCGACCACAACTGGGAGGTGCTCGGCGAGCCCGTCCAGTCCGCGATGCGCGCCGCGTCCGTCGCCGGCGTCGAGGGCATGGAGAACCCGTACGAGCGCCTCAAGGAGCTCACGCGCGGGCAGCGCGTCGACGCCGCCCGGATGCGCGAGTTCGTCGCCGGCCTCGGCCTGCCCGACGACGTCGCCGCGCGCCTCGCGGACCTCACGCCCGCGTCGTACACCGGCATCGCCGCCCGGCTGGTCGAGGACTACCTCGCCTGACCCGGCGTCCTGCGCCGACCCGGCTCGAGACCCGAGGCGTCGAGGCCGCCCGAAGCGTTTAGGAGGGGCCGCGACGTACCGGCGCGCTCCTAGCGTGGGCCCCGTCCGCACCCACGACGCGACGGAGCCTCGCATGCGCACCGAACGACGCCCTCGACCGACCGCCCGGGTCGCCGCCCTCACCGCGGCCGCCCTCGTCGGCGGTGCCGGCCTCACGGCCGGCGCCGTCACCCTCGCCACGGCCGCCGCCGGCGCGCCGACCGCCTGCGAGGTGGACTACGCCGTCACGAGCACCTGGTCGGGCGGGTTCCAGGCCGACGTCACGCTGACCAACCTGGGCGACGCCCGCACCGGCTGGGAAGTGTCCTGGCAGCCGGCCGACGGCGAGCGCGTCTCCCAGGTCTGGAACGGCCGGCTCACGCAGGACGGCGCGCAGGTGCGCGTGGCCGACGTCGGCTGGAACGGCACGCTGGCGGCGGGCGCGACGGCATCGTTCGGGCTGATCGGGACGTCGGCAGGGGCGGCGGAGGTGCCGGCGAGCTTCAGCCTCGACGGCGTCGCCTGCACGGGCGACGTCCCCACGACGGATCCCTCGGACCCGCCCACGGAGCCGACCGACCCGCCCACCGACGAGCCGGGCGGGCCCGCCGACGCGACGTTCTTCGTCGACGAGGGCACGCAGGCCTGGGAGGCCTGGCAGGCCGCGTCGGGCACCGAGCGCGCGCTGCTGGAGAAGATCGCCACGACCCCGCAGGCGTCGTGGGTCACCGACGCCGACCCCGCCGAGGCGAGCGCCGGCGTGGCGGACTACACGGGCCGGGCCGCCGCGGCGGGCGCGACGCCGCTGCTGGCGGTGTACGCGATCCCCGGCCGCGACTGCGGCTCGCACTCCGGCGGCGGCACGGACGAGGCCGAGTACCGCGCGTGGGTCGAGCAGGTCGCGGGCGCGATGGTCGGCGAGCCGTGGGTGGTGCTGGAGCCGGACGCCCTCCCCCAGCTCGGCGACTGCGACGGTCAGGGCGACCGCGTCGGGATGCTCGCCGACGCCGCCCGCATCCTCGACGAGGCCGGCGCCCGCGTGTACCTCGACGTCGGCCACTCGGCGTGGCTGCCCGCCGCGGAGACGGCGAGCAGGCTGCAGCGGGTGGGGCTGGAGCACGTCACGGGCTTCGCGCTCAACGTGTCGAACTACCGCACCACCGACGAGTCGCGCGCCTACGGCGAACAGGTCTCCGCCCTGCTCGGCGGCGTGCCGTTCGTCGTCGACACGTCGCGCAACGGCAACGGCTCGAACGGCGAGTGGTGCAACCCGCGCGGCCGCGCCCTGGGCGAGCGGCCCGCCGCCGTCGACGACGGGTCGCACCTCGACGCCCTGCTGTGGGTCAAGCGGCCCGGTGAGAGCGACGGCGCCTGCAACGGCGGCCCCGCCGCCGGCGCGTGGTGGCAGGAGATCGCGCTGGAGCTCGCGCGCAACGCGAGCTGGTAGCGAGCACCCCGCGACGCCGAACAGGCGGTTGACACCGTTATGGGCCTCCGACGACGCCCATTCCGGAACCAACCGCCTGTTCGGCATCCCGCCGGAGGCGGGCCCGCGCGTCCGCCAGCTCGTCGACGCGGTTCACGACCCAGCGTGTCGACGCCGTGACGACGAGCGCGATCGCGAGCAGCACCCAGAGGTTCCCCACGTCCACGACGTCCATCGGCAGGAGCCCCCGCGAGCCCATCAGCCCGGTCCGGCCGACGACGACGGCCGCGCCGACTCCCGCCAGCACGGGCAGCGCCTGCCGGGCACGGCGTGACACGAGCATGCCCCCGGCGAGCAGGCAGGTGCCGACCATGACGGTGCCCCCGCCCAGCTCCGCGACGGGGGCGTAATGCGCCGGCCACCAGGGCGCGAGCCCCAGGGCTGTGCGGGCGAGAGCGACGACCGGCATCAGCGCGCCGACGGCGCCGGCCACCCGGACCGGCCCGGCGACGCCCCGGGGAGCCGGAACGAGCCCCTGGGACGCGGCGAGCATCGCTGCGGCCACGACGAGGGCCGACTGCGCGACCGCCCACCCGAGCCCGGAGAGCACCAGGAACAGGTCGCCGCCGGTCGCCCCGACGACCGTCATGCCGCCCAGCACGACCCAGGTCGCCGCCGCGGCCGCGCCGAGCAGCCACACGGCGGCCCGGAACAGGCCGGCGGCGAGCGCGAGGGAGGCGAGCGCCCACAGCGCCCACCCCGGGGCGAGCGGCACCGCGACGGCGAGGCCGGCGACGTCGTTCCCGTGGGCGACGCCCAGCGCCACCGCGCCGAGCGAGGACGCCGCCGGGTAGCCGAGCACGACGGAGAGCACGACGAGCACGCCGACGGCGCCCCGCCGTCGGCGTTCCGGTGACGGTCCCAGCGGCGCGAGCGCCCACTCCCGCGCGGCGGCGCGCAGCAGGTCGACGACGTCCCCGCGCGCGGGCCGCGACTGCCCGGGCGCGGCGGCGTCGAGCAGGTGCCCGAGCATCTCGGCGCCGTGCGCGCGGCGGTATGCGAAGGGGAACAGCCGCAGGATCCGCTGGAAGTCGCGCACCAGGGCGGGCACGACGGCGGTGGCCTCGGTCGGGTCGGGGCGGTCGGCGCTCATGCCGGCACCTCCCCGAGACCGCCGGCGACGGCGCGGCCCGGTCGCGTCGTCCGCCGCGCCGCGAGCCGGTCCAGCGCCTGACGTGCCTGCGCCTCGGCCCGGCGGGCTTCGGCGTCGAGCCGGGTGCTGCCCTCGACGGTCAGGCGGTAGTAGCGCCGCAGCCGTGAATCGACCACCTCCTCGTGGTCCACCTCGACCAGGCCGGCGGCCACGAGCCGGTCGATCGCGCCGTAGAGCGTGCCGGCGCGCAGCGTGACGCGCCCGCCGGAGCTCTCCTCGACGTCCTTGGAGATGCCGTACCCGTGCGCCGGCCCCTGCGCGAGGGCGGACAGGACGAGGAACGCGGGTTCCTGCAGCGGTCTGCCTGGGGGCTTCGATGCCATGCCGAGGACCATACTCTCGTCACGAAGGTATGCAACGCTCGACACGCAGGTCGCCGAACAGGCAGTGGTGCGCCCATACGCCGCGAGAGGGTGCACAACCGCCTGTTCGGCATCGCGCCGGGGTCAGCGCGCCATGGCCTGCTGGCCCAGGACGGCGAGCAGGGCGAGCTTCTCCTCCGCCTCGGAGCGCGGCGGCGCGGTGAGCACCAGCAGCGCCTGGGTCTGGTCCTCGGTGAACAGCACCTGGCAGTCCAGCTCGATCGGCCCGACCTGCGGGTGCACGAGCGTCTTGTGGTCGGCGAACCGCTGGTGCACCTCGTGCCGGTCCCACAGCTCGGCGAACTCGGGGCTGCGCTCCCGCAGCTCGCGGACCAGCTCGCCGGCCCGCGAGCGCGGGCCGAGCATCCCGTGCGCCGCGCGCAGCGTGGAGACGAGGGAGCGCCCCTGCCGGTCGCGGTCGTCCTCGGGGTACAGCAGCCGCTCGGAGGGGTCGGTGAACCAGCGGTAGACGTCGCTGCGCGCCCACCCCGTCAGCGCCGACCGGTCGCCCAGGAGCGCGACGGCGAGGTCGTTGGCCACGAGCGTCTCGCCGAGCGCGGACAGCACGAGGGCGGGCGTGTCGGACAGGCGGTCGAGCACGCGCAGCAGCGCGGGCGACACGTGGGACGACATCGTCACCCGGTCCGGCGTCCCCCGGCCGGCCACGCGGAACAGGTAGTCGCGCTCGTCGTCCGTGAGCCGGAGCGCCCGCGCCAGCGACGCGAGCATCTGCTCGCTGGGCTGCGGGCCGCGCCGCTGCTCCAGCCGCGTGTAGTAGTCGGCCGACATGGCGGCGAGCGCCGCGACCTCCTCACGCCGCAGCCCCGCGGTGCGACGCCGGGCGCCCGCGGGCAGGCCGACGTCCGCGGGCTGCACCGCCTCCCGGCGACGGCGCAGGAACTCGGCCAGCTCTCGACGGTCGGCGGCACGCTCCATGCGCCCATCGTCCGCCGCCGACGCCGGTCGGGCCAGGCCGCAGCCAGGGATCGTCGGTCCCCCGACGACCGCTCCTCTCCCGCCTCCGCGCAGGGCCGCGCAGGGTGGGGGCATGGACCTCACCCGCAGCACCGTCTTCATCCCCGGCGCGACCAGCGGCATCGGCCTCGCGCTCGCCCTCCGGCTCCAGGCCCGCGGCAGCACCGTGATCGTGGGCGGCCGCCGCACCGCCCTGCTCGACGAGATCGTCGCCGCCCACCCCGGGATCGACGCCGTCCGCGTCGACACCGCCGACGCCACGAGCATCGAGGCAGCCCGCGACGTCGTGCTGGAGCGCCACCCCGACCTGGACGCCGTCGTCGCGATGGCGGGCATCATGCAGCCCGAGGACTGGACGTCGTCCGACTTCCTCGCCACCGCCGAGCGCACCGTCACCACGAACCTGCTGGGCCCGATCCGCCTGGCTGCCGCGTTCCTGCCGCACCTGCGCGCCCGCGCAGGGTCGGGCGCGGGCGCCGCGTTCGTCACGGTCTCCTCGGGGCTGGCGCACGTGCCGCTCGCCGTGACGCCCACGTACAACGCGACCAAGGCCGCGATCCACCGGCTGAGCGAGGGCATCCGGCTTCAGCTCGAGCCTGCGGGCGTGCAGGTGATCGAGATCGTGCCGCCCGCGGTCCGCACGGCCCTCATGCCGGGGCAGGAGGACAACCCGATCGCCATGCCGCTGGACGCGTTCGCGGACGAGGCGGTCGAGCTCCTCGCGGCCCGTCCCGGCGCCCACGAGATCCTCGTCGAGGGCGTGAAGTTCCTCCGCTTCGCCGAGACGTCGGGGGCCTACGACGCGACGGTCGCGAGGCTCAACGCCACGGACCGGCACGCCAAGGAACTGCACCCCACGGACCTGCACGCCGCGGGCTCGCACACGGCCTGATCGCCGGCCTACTTGCGCAGGTACTTCGCGTAGACGTAGCCCTGCTTGCCGTTGACGAAGACCTTGACCCAGCCGTTCGAGGTGGGCCAGATCTTCTTCACGGCCTTGCCCTTGCTCAGCGAGTCGAGCACCTTGCCGCTGGTGCTCGGCTTGGAGCGCAGGCGCAGCCCGTTCACCTCCACGTACCGCGTCCCCAGCGAGGTGAGCCCCGGGGAGACGTAGTTCGCGTGCATCCAGCCGGTGGTGCCGCCGTAGTTCACCTTGCGCCACACGCCCGACCCGGCGCCGGGCTTGGCGGTGAGCCAGCGGTTGACCTTGACGGACTTGAGCACGCGGTAGCCGGTGCCCGGGCCGGAGCGGAGGTTGACGGTGGTGGTCGTGTAGTAGTTGCAGGACTTCGGCACGACCCGCTGGTACGCCCACGCCGCACCGGCGGTGAGCGACGCCCCGTGGTTCTTCATCCACGGCAGCGGGTCGGTGGTGCTGCCGGAGCCCTTGTACTCGCGCTTCCAGATCTCCAGGTGCAGGTGCGGCGCGGTGGACGTGCCGGAGCTGCCGACGTCGGCGATGCGCTGGCCACGCTTCACGTACTTGCCCGTCTTCACGTACCTGTCGCCGTCGACGACGTGGCCGTAGACGGCGAAGACCTTGCCGCCGTCGGCGTTGGAGCGCACCACCACGACCTGGCCGAAGCCGGGCGCCGACCCGGCCTTGACGACGGTGCCGGGGGCGACGGACTTGATCGGGGTGCCCTTCTTCGCGCTCATGTCCTGGCCGAGGTGGTAGGTGGACGCTCCCCTGATGGGCATGCATCGCGGCCCGTAGTAGGAGGAGAGCCCGTAGCTCTGGTCGGGGAGCGGCCGGACGGCGGCCGTCGCGGCCCCCGCCCCCGCGACCCCGCTCGTGAAGGCCACGGCCGTGGCGATCCCCAGGGTGACTCCGGTCGTGATGATGCGTCGCACGGTGCGCATGGTGGTGCCCTCTCCGCGTCAGAAGGTCCGGGGCGTCGTTGCCCGACCGCACGGTAAGCACAGGCGCGGGGGTGGCGCGCGCGGTACCGCATCCGCGACACTCGTCTTCACAGGTACTCACGAGCATGAAACTCCCTTACCCCACGCCTGACCACCGGAGGTCTGCAATGACGCACCCCGATCCGACCGGCCGAGCCGACCACGGCGCGAGCGCCCGCGCCCTCGACCGCCGCGGCTTCCTCTCCCTCGCGACGGCGGGGGTGGCCGGCTCGGCGCTGTCCGTGACCGTCGGCTCGATGACGCCCGCCGCGGCTTCGGAGGCCACCGCGAAGACCGCCGCAGGGACCACCGCCCGCAAGCGCGAGCTGCGCGCGATGTGGATCTCGTCGGTCGTCAACATCGACTGGCCGTCACGCACCGGCCTGAGCGCGGACGAGCTGAAGGCCGAGTACCTCCACTGGCTCGACGTCGCCGTCGGCATGCACCTCAACGCCGTCTTCGTGCAGGTCCGGCCGACGGCGGACGCGTTCTGGCCCAGCCCGTACGAGCCCTGGTCGCAGTACCTCACGGGCACCCAGGGCGGCGACCCCGGGTTCGACCCGCTCGCGTTCGTCGTGGCGGAGACGCACGCCCGCAACCTCGAGCTGCACACCTGGTACAACCCGTACCGCGTGTCGATGCAGACGGACCCCACGAAGCTCGTGCCCGAGCACCCTGCACGGCAGCACCCCGACTGGGTGTGGCCGTACGGCGGCAAGCTCTACTTCGACCCGGGCCTGCCGGAGGCGCGTGAGCACATCTACGCCGCGATCCTGCACAGCGTCGAGCACTACGACGTCGATGGCGTGCACTTCGACGACTACTTCTACCCGTACCCCGTGGCGGGCCAGACCCTGCCCGACGCCGCCACGTACGCCGAGCACGGCGGCGGCTTCGCGACGATCGAGGACTGGCGGCGGCACAACGTGGACGAGTTCGTCCGGACCGTCTCGGAGCGCATCAAGGAGCTCAAGCCCTGGGTCAAGTTCGGCATCAGCCCGTTCGGCATCTGGCGCAACGCGTCGACCGACCCGCGCGGCTCGCAGACCGGCGGCTCGCAGAGCTACGACCTGCAGTTCGCCGACACCCGCAAGTGGGTCCTCGAGGGCTGGCTCGACTACATCAACCCGCAGATCTACTGGCAGTTCGGGCTCGCCGTCGCGGACTACGCCAAGCTCGTGCCGTGGTGGGCCGACGTCGCGGCGACGTCCGGTACCCACCTGTACATCGGCGAGGCGCTGTACAAGGTGACGTCGGGCGTGTTCACCGACCCGGCGGAGCTCAGCAACCACCTCACGTTCTGCGCGGAGGTCACGGAGCAGGGCACCCCCGTGCACGGCAACCTGTTCTTCTCGGCCGTGCACGTGCCGCAGGACCCGCAGGGCTCCATGTCGCGGGTCTTCGCGGACCACTACGGCCATCCCGCGCTCGTCCCGACGATGCCGCACCTGCCCGGCACCGCCGTCGAGCGGCCGACGCTCACGCACGCGCGACGCGAACGCGACGGCGTCCGGCTGCGCTGGGTGGACGCGGCGCCGCACCGGCGGCGCGCGACGTCGTTCGCCGTCTACCGGGCCACCGGGGACCGCGTCCCCGTGGACGTCGAGGACGCCACGCAGCTGCTCGGCACGGTCCGCTCGGACGGGCAGGTGCTGCAGTCCTTCACGGACGCGACGGCCGTGGGCGGCGAGCGGTACACGTACGCCGTCACCGCCCTCGACCGCCTGTGGAACGAGTCCGCCCCGAGCCGGAGCCGCACCGCCGGCTGAGCGGCCCCCACGACGGTCGAGCCTGTCGAGACCCGGTCGCAGGGTCTCGGCAGGCTCAACCGGCGGAGGAGAGGAAGATCCCGTTGCCGGGGCCCACGGGCAGGTCGAGGACGAAGAACACGGTGAGGATGGCGGCCCACACGAGCCAGAAGCACACCGTGAACGGCAGCAGCCGCGCCATCACGGTGCCGAGGCCGGCGCTCGGCTCCCACCGGCGCAGGTAGGCGAGCAGCACGATCATGTACGGGTTGAGCGGGGTGATGATCTGCGTCGCCGAGTCGCCCACGCGGAACGCCGCCTGCACGAACGCGGGCTCGTACCCGATGAGGGCGAACATCGGCACGAAGACGGCGGCCATGAGCGTCCACAGCGCCGAGCCCGAGATGATGAACAGGTTGAGCAGCGACGCGACGACGAGGAACCCGAGGATCGCGCCGTAGCCGGTGAGCCCGATCGACTCGAGCGCCGACGCCCCGGACACCGCGATCCACTGCCCGACCCCGGACCAGTTGAACAGCGCGATGAACTGGCCCAGCACGAACGCCAGCACGACGAACCCGATCATGTCCTTGAGCGCCTGGCCGAACATGATCGGCACGTCCTCGATGCGCCGGACCGTGCCGACCGCGCGCCCGTAGACGATCGCCGGCACCAGGAACATCGTGAAGACGATGAAGACGATCGAGCTGAGCAGCGGCGACTCGGGCAGGAACGCGCCGTCCTCGTTGCGCCACGGCGACGCGGGCACGAGCACGGCGGCCGCCATGACCGCCGCGACGCCGAGCGCCACGAGGAGCGCGTTCCGCAGCCCGCGGCGCTCGTCCGTCGTCGTGGCCGCGGTCGCGTCCGCGAGCGGGTCCTCGCCGTCCTCGACCACCTGCTCCGTCGGCACGCCCTGGCGTCGGATGCGAGGCTCGAGCACCCTGTCGATGAGGAAGCCCGCGAGCAGGGCGAGCGCGATCGACGAGACGGCGTTGAAGAACCAGTTCGACAGCGGGTTCACGGGCGCGCCCGGGTCCGGCAGGATCTGCGCGACCGAGCTGGTGATGCCCGCGAAGAGCGCGTCGAGGCTGGTGACGAGGATGTTCGTGGAGTACCCCGCGCCGGCCGCGGCGAACCCGCCGAGCAGGCCCGCGACGGGGTGCCGCCCGGCCGCGCGGAACACCATCGCCGCCAGCGGCGGGATGATGATGAACGCGGTGTCGGACATGATGCTGCCCATCACGCCGACGAACCCGACGGCGTACGCGAGCGCCCACCGCGGCGCGGAGCCGAACGCGTACCGCACGGCGGCGCCGAGCAGGCCCGACTTCTCCGCCACGCCGACCGCCATGAGGATCGGCAGCACCGTGACCAGCGGCGGGAAGCCCAGGAAGTTCTCCCCGAGGTTCTCGGTGAGCCACGTCATCCCCTCGGCGGTGAACAGGCCCTTGACCTCGACCACCTCGTCGCTCCCGGGCATCTGCACGGTGACTCCCGCGAGCGCCATGCCCGTGGACGCCAGCGCGATGACGCCGAACAGGATGAGGAACAGCGTGAACGGCTCGGGCAGCTTGTTGCCGACCCGTTCGACGAACACCAGGAACCGGTCGGTGCGGGATCGTGCGTCGACGGAGGTGGTCACGCGGTCTCCTCGGGTCGGCCCGCCACCGCGGGCGTGTCCGCCCGAACGTAGTGGCCCCGGTCATCCGTCGCGAGGCATTCGTCCGCATCGTGAGATTCGCGCGTTTCCTCCCGGGCGCCGCGCCGGCTTCCCTACGATGCCTGACATGACCGTGCCCGACGCGAACGCCACGCAGCCCGCCCGCCCGAGCACCGCCTACCTCGACCACCTGTTCCACGAGAGCGAGGAGCGCCGGCGGGCGGCCCCGCCGTCCGACGCCGCCCCCTCGCTGCTGCCCGCCGCCGTCGCGGACGCCGTCGAGCGCGCGGCCGAGGCCCTGGAGCCCGACCTGCGGGAGGTCGTCGAACGCCTGCACGCCGACCCGGAGCCCGCCTGGGAGGAGCACCGCAGCGCCGCCCTGCTGGTCGACGTGCTGGCCCGGCACCGGATCGACGCCGAGCTCGGCGCGCACGGCGTGCCGACGGCGTTCCGCGCGGAGCTCACAGGAGCCGGCGACGGCCCGACGATCGCGATCTGCGCGGAGTACGACGCGCTGCCCGTCATCGGGCACGCCTGCGGGCACAACGTCATCGCCGCCGCCGGGGTGGGCGCGTTCCTCGCGCTGCGCGGAGTCCTCGCCTCGGCGGGCGCGCCCGCGGGTCGCGTCGTCCTGCTCGGCACCCCCGCCGAGGAGGGGAGCTCCGGCAAGGAGGTGCTGGCCCGAGCCGGTGCGTTCGACGACGTGGACGCGGCGATCATGGTGCACCCGTACGGGCAGGACGTCGCCGAGCAGGTGTGGCTGGGGCGGCGGCTGCTCACCTGGACGTTCACGGGCCGCCCCGCCCACGCGTCCGCCCAGCCGTTCATGGGGCGCAACGCGCTCGACGCCGCGAACCTCGCCTACCAGGGCATCGGCCTGCTGCGGCAGCAGCTGCCGCCGGTGGACCGCGTGCACGCGACCGTCGTCGAGGGCGGCACCCGGCCCAGCATCATCACCGAGCGCGCGGTGATGCGG
This sequence comes from Isoptericola sp. NPDC056618, assembly GCF_042792715.1. NCBI lineage: Bacteria > Bacillati > Actinomycetota > Actinomycetes > Micrococcales > Promicromonosporaceae > Isoptericola > Isoptericola sp. NPDC056618. Next base: position 33,623 of record NZ_JBHTVZ010000018.1, read on the forward strand.
CTCTACGCCCGGTCGAAGTATCCGGACACCCTGCGCGACCTGTCCGCGCGGCTCGACGACGTCGCGCGCGGTGCGGCGCTCATGACCGGCACCGAGGTCGAGATCGTGTGGGACGACGGCGCCCTGCCGAGCCTGCCCGTCCGCACCAACGCGGCGCTCACGGAGCGCTGGGTGGCGGCGCAGCGCCGGCGCGGGCGCGACCCGCTGCCCCCCGGCGTCGTGTCCGAGACGCTCGCCGCGTCCACCGACTTCGGCAACGTGTCGTTCCGCGTGCCCGGCATGCACCCGCTGATCCAGGTCTCGGCCCCCGACGTCGCCCTGCACACCGCCGAGTTCGCCGACGCCGCCGGCGGCCCGGCGGCCGTGCCCGCCGCCGTCGACGGCGCCGTCGGGCTGGCCCTCACCGCCCTGGAGTACCTCACCGACGACGCGCTGCGGACCGCCGTGCACGACGAGTTCGTCGCGCACGGCGGCCCGCTGGACGTGCCGACCTACTTCGACTGAGCAGGTCGGTGATGCCGGTCAGCGGGCACTGAGCTCCGCCGGGTCGGCGGGGCCCTGCGGCGCCGGCTGCACCGGCGCGTCGTCGCTCGGCACGTCGCCGCGCAGCACGGTCGCGGTCGCGGCGGGCAGGTCGTCGGCCACCGTGAACCGCAGGGTGTCGGTGAACTCCCGGCCGTGGTCGTCGACGGCCGTCACCGTCGCGGCGTGCGTGCCCGCCCCGAGGTCCTCGGGGAGGGGCAGCCGCCACAGGTGCGCGTTCGACCGCGTCGCGTTCCCGCTGGTGAGCAGGTTGCGCGTGGCCGCCGTCGGGTCGGAGTACTCCCAGCCGGTGCGCAGCGACTCGCCCGTCATCGGCTGCGTGTGCTCGGCCTCGATCGCGGCGCCGCCGTCGATCGACACCTCGACGCTCGCGGCGGACGAGCCGGCGTAGAAGTTGGCGGTGAGCCAGCTGTCGCCGGCGAGGTCGTCGGCGCTCACCAGCCGCTCGTCGCCGAGCGCCGGCGCGTCGCCCTCCTTGCCGCCGTCGCGCCACGCGAGCGCCTGGCCGGCCCAGTCGCGCCAGTGCGGCGTGTTCACGCCGAGGGCGAGCTGGAGGTCGTCCTGCTCCCCGCGGATCGTGTACCGCTCCGCGAACGCGTTGCCGTCGAGGTCCAGGGTGAGGACACCCGGCCGGGCGCCGTCGGCCATGTACGCGTAGGGCAGGCCCTGCTCGTCGAGGCCGCCGGAGTACCAGTCGCCGGAGACCGCGCCGGCCACGAGCTGGGTGTGCTCGAGCTCCTCGACGCCGCCCGCCCGCCACTCCGCGCGGGTGTCGCCCGGCAGCAGGTTCTCCAGCATGTGCGTGTGCCCGCCGACGGTCACCGCGTTGCGCCCGCGCAGCACGTCGTACAGCGCCGGGGCGTTGTCCACGATCACCTGGCGGTGGTCGACGATCGGTGCGTGCGTCGCGACGACGACGAGCTTGTTCTTCGGCACCTCGGCGAGGTCGGCCTCGAGCCAGGCGAGCTGCTGGTCGTCGATCTGCTCCCAGTAGCCGCCGTTCGTGCCGTCCTGCTTGGCGCCCTTGTAGACGATGCTGTCGAGGACGACGACGTGCGCCTGCCCGACGTCGTAGGAGAAGTAGCCGGGGCCGACCTCCTGGCGGAACGTGTCCAGGGCCCGGGAGTCGTCGGCGGCGTCGTAGTCCATGTCGTGGTTGCCGGGCGCCATGCGGACCGGGCCGTTCGCGGCGGCGTAGATGTCCTTGAGCTCGGGGTACAGGCTCAGGTCGTCGCCCACGTTGTCGCCGAGCAGCAGGACGCCGCAGCTCGCGTAGTCGTCGCGGGCCATGAGGTCCGCGACGGCACCGTCCCGCGCGTAGCCGACCTGGGTGAGGTCGTACGTCTGGGTGTCGGCCGCGATCGGGCAGCTCTGCTTCGCCTTGCCGGTCGCCTTCGACTTCCCGAGGGGGAAGTTGACGGCCTGCGGCAGCGGCCCGGTGGGCTCGAGGCCGCCGTACCTCAGGTCGGGCGACCCCTCGGGCAGGTGGTTGTAGCTGAACTGGGCGATGGCGTTCTCGTCCACCGGCACCTGGTAGCCCGCGGGCTGGGTGACGAAGACCGTCATGTCGTCGAAGGCAGGGAGGCTGTAGCGCCCCTTGCCGTCGGTCGTGACGACGTCGCGACCGTTGGACACCTGGACGCCGGCGACACCCTTCTCGCCCTTGTCCTGGGTGGAGTCCTCGTCCTTGTCGTGGAACACGGTGCCGGCGAGCACCTCGGGGTCGGCGGCCTCGCCGCGCACGACCTCGACGTGGCCGGTGTACAGGCCGGCCTGGACGCGCTGGGCGGCCGCGGCCGCCTTCAGCTCGGCCGGGTCGGGCGACGGCGCGGCCGCGGCGCCGGGCGCCACGAGGACCAGCCCGACGAGCGAGGCGGCGCCGGCGGCGGCACAGGCCTGGCGGATGCTGCGGGGGTTCATGTACTTCCTCCGGGGTCGTGAGAGAGCGGATCGAGTACACGCCCTCGTCAGGGCGCTCCGGCATGCCGATGGCGACGACGGTAGGCGGCCGAGGCAACCGTCCGGTGACGTCGAGACGCCGGGCAGCCGAACGTCAGAGTGCCCCCGGCAAACGCCCAGCGAACGAGGTCCGCCCGTTACCGGGCGGACATCCGTCCCGAACACGGGCGTCATGCGGGCTCCCTACCGTCGGGCCCAGTCGACCTCAGGAGGAGCACCATGCACGACGGACGAGACGCTGCCGAGACCCTCACCGCCGGCCTCGGGCGCCGGCGCTTCCTGCAGGCCGCGGCCGGCGTGGGCGCCGGGGCAGCGCTGACGGTCGGCGCGGCGGTCCCCGCCGCCGCCACCTCGGGCGGCACCACCGCGGCGGGTCGGGGCGGCGCCGGCAGCTTCGGCGGCATCCTGCAGCCGGGCCAGGGCCGCATCCGCGGGGAGCACTACCTGCGCTCCGACGTCGACGACGTCCTGTGGGGCTACGTGCCCTCCGTGCACGCGACCGCCGTCACGCGTGTCCGGTCCGGCCGCACGATCACCATCGACTCGGTGTCGCACGAGGGCATCCTCGAGGACCAGGGCCGCGACCCCGTCGCGTGGTTCGGCGAGCGCGGCGTCCGACGCCGCGAGGTGCTGGACGACGCCGTCGCCATCGCCGGCGGCTACGACCGCACCCCGCGGGACTTCGACACCGACGGCCCGCACGTCATCACCGGCCCCGTGCACGTCGACGGCGCCGAGCCCGGCGACGTGCTGAAGATCGAGACGCTCGACGTCGTCCCGCGGGTGCCGTACGGCGTCATCTCGTCCCGGCACGGCAAGGGCGCGCTGGCGCTCACCGCTTCGGGCGCGCCCGCCGGCATCACGCTCGACGAGGTGATGCCTCCCGTCGCGACGGACGGCCGCGCCACCGGCGTCCCCACCGAGTACGGCAACGTGTCCGTGCTCGCGCAGATCCGCGGCGGCAGGGCGACCATCGGCGAGGGCCGCTCGCGCGTGTCGTTCCCGCTGCGGTACTTCTTCGGCACGATGGGCGTCGCGTTCTCGGAGAACACGGGGCTCACGGCCCCCGAGGCGAACTCGATCCCGCCCACGCTGGGCGGCGGCAACATCGACATCAGCCGGCTGGGCGCGGGCTCCACCTTCTACCTCCCGGTGCGCGCGCCGGGCGCCCTGTTCTACGTCGGCGACCCGCACATGGCGATGGGCGACGGGGAGGTGGCGCTCACCGCGATGGAGGGCTCGCTGCGGGGCACGTTCCGCCTCACCGTGTGCAAGCCGGGCTCGGGCGACGCGCCCTCCGTCGCGTACTCGTACCCGTTCGCCGAGACCGCCGACGCCTGGATCCCCATCGGCCTGTCCGACCCGGACGGCGCGGTGGGCGGCAACGGCTCCGACCTCGACGTCGCGATGCGGCGCGCCGTCGTCAACGCCCTCGACTTCCTCGAGCACGACCAGGGCCTGGACCGCGCGATCGCGTACGCCTACCTGTCCGCGGCGGCCGACTTCGCCGTCTCGCAGGTCGTGGACCGCACGGTGGGCGTGCACGGGCTGGTGCGCAAGGCGGACTTCCGGCGCTGACGGACGGGGGCCCGCCCTGACACCCGGCCACGACGACTGGCAAGATCGACCCATGCACGAGCGCGCGGGGAAGCCGGCCCAGGACATCGACCTCATCGACGTCGACAAGGTGGTGGGGGCGTACTACGACCTCGTGCCGGACGTCGCCGACCCGGCGCAGCAGGTGGTGTTCGGCACGTCCGGGCACCGCGGCTCCAGCCTGGACACCGCGTTCAACGAGGCGCACATCGCGGCGATCACGCAGGCGATCGTCGAGTACCGGGCGTCGCAGGGCACGGACGGCCCGCTGTTCATCGGCCGGGACACGCACGCCCTGTCCCTGCCGGCGTGGCAGACGGCGCTGGAGGTGCTGGCCGCGGCGGGCGTCACCGTGATGGTCGACGCGCGCGACTCGTTCACGCCGACGCCCGCCGTGTCGCAGTCGATCCTCATCCACAACGGGGCGACGACGGGCGACGGCGTGCGCACGCAGGGGCCGGGCCTCGCGGACGGCATCGTCGTCACGCCGTCGCACAACCCGCCGCGCGACGGCGGCTTCAAGTACAACCCGCCGCACGGCGGCCCCGCCGGGTCGGAGGCGACGGGCTGGATCGCGGACCGCGCCAACGAGATCCTCCGCGCCGGGGGCCTGGCCTCCGTGCGACGGGTCGCGCTCGAGGACGCGCTCGCCGCCGAGACCACCCACAAGCACGACTTCCTCACCACGTACGTGGACGACCTGCCGAACGTCGTCGACCTCGACGCGATCCGCTCGGCCGGCGTGCGCATCGGCGCGGACCCGCTGGGCGGCGCGTCGGTGGAGTACTGGGGCGCGATCGGCGAGCGGTACGACCTCGACCTCACCGTGGTGAACCCCCAGGTGGACCCGCGCTGGTCGTTCATGACGCTCGACTGGGACGGCAAGATCCGCATGGACTGCAGCTCCCCGTACGCGATGGCGTCGCTCGTGGAGAAGATGTCGGGAGACGCGCCGTACGACGTCGCGACCGGCAACGACGCGGACTCCGACCGGCACGGGATCGTCACGCCCGACGCCGGGCTGATGAACCCCAACCACTACCTGGCCGTCGCGATCGAGTACCTGTACGGCGGCGCGCGGCCGGGCTGGCCGGGGGGCACGGCGGTCGGCAAGACGCTCGTGTCGTCGGCGCTGATCGACCGTGTCGTGGCGGGCCTGGGCCGGCAGCTGGTCGAGGTACCGGTGGGCTTCAAGTGGTTCGTGCCGGGCCTGCTGGACGGGGAGGTCGGGTTCGGGGGCGAGGAGTCGGCGGGAGCGTCGTTCCTGCGGCGCGACGGCCGCGTCTGGTCCACCGACAAGGACGGCCTGCTGCTCGCGCTGCTCGCCTCCGAGATCATCGCGACGACGGGCCGCACGCCGTCGGAGCACCACGCCGACCTCGTCGACCGCTACGGCGAGTCCTGGTACGCCCGCGTGGACGCGCCGGCCACGCGCGCGCAGAAGTCACGCCTGTCCGCCCTGTCCCCCGACGAGGTCGCCTCCACGACGCTCGCCGGGCAGGACATCACCGCGACGCTCACCGAGGCGCCGGGGAACGGCGCGAAGATCGGCGGACTCAAGGTGACCACCGAGGACGCGTGGTTCGCGGCCCGCCCGTCGGGCACGGAGGACGTGTACAAGATCTACGCCGAGTCCTTCGTGTCGGCCGACCACCTCGCCGAGGTGCAGGCCGCCGCGAAGGAGCTCGTCGACGGCGCGCTCGGCGACGCCTGACGACCGCCGTGCCGGCCCCGCGCACGTACGTCGTCACCGGCGCCGACTCCGGCCTGGGCCGGGCGGTCGCCGACCTGCTCGCCGCGCGCGGGCGGGTGATCACGTGCGGCCTGACCGACGAGGTGGACGTCCCCGCCGACCTCACCGTCCCCGAGGGCCGGGCGGACCTGGTCGAGCGGGTGCGGTCGCTCAGCGGCGGGCGGGTCGACGGCGTCGTCGCGGCGGCCGGGGCCGGTGCGCCCCGGCCGGAGACGGTGGCGCTGAACTACTTCGGCGCCACCGCCGTGCTGGAGGGCCTGCGCGACCTCCTGGCGGCCTCTGACGCCCCCGCCGCCGTCGTCGTCTCGTCGTCGTCGACCCTGAACCGCGGCAGCGGGGCGCTGGTCGGCGCCTGTCGCAGCGGAGACGAGCGGCGCGCGCTCGCCGTCGCGCGCCGGCTGGTCCGCACCGGGCGCGGCAGCCAGCTCTACCGGTCCAGCAAGGCGGCCCTCAACCTGTGGACACGGTCGACCGCCGTGTCGCCGGAGTGGACCCGCGACGGCATCGTGCTCAACGCCGTGGCCCCGGGGATCGTCGCCACGGACGTCGTGACCCGCACCTGGGAGCGCGACCGGGTCCTCCTGGAGACGGCGCTCCCCCAGCCCCTCGGCGCGCCGGGGCCCGTCGCCCCGGTGGCCGACCTGCTCGCCTTCCTGGTCTCCCGGGAGAACCGCTTCACGACCGGCCAGGTCGTCTACTGCGACGGGGGCACCGACGCCCTGACGCGCGGCGGCCGCCCCCAGCGGGTGCACCTGCGGTACGGGGTCCGCGCGATGGCGACGATGGCGCGCGAGGCGCGGCGCCGCACGACCACTCCCTGACATCCATTTGATTTCAGCAGGCAACCTTTTTATGTTTGCTCCCCGCAACCAACATGGGGGTGGGCGAGCATGCCTGAGCACGCGCGGTACGAGGAGCTCCAGCGCCAGCTGCGCGCCGTCGGCGTCGTCAAGCGCACCATCGTGCGCAACCTGCCGCACGACTGCGCCGTCGGGCCGACGGCGGTCATGTCGACCCTGCGGCGACAGGGGCCGATGCGGCTGAGCCGCCTGGCCGACCTGCTGTGGCTGGACCCGTCCGTCACCAGTCGGCACGCGTCCCACGCCGTCGAGCAGGGGTGGGTCGAGCGCACGCCCGACCCGGACGACCGGCGGTCGTGGATCCTCAGCCTGACCTCGGAGGGGCGCCGCAAGCTCGAGGAGATCTCCGCGACCACCGCCGGTCTGCTCGCCGAGCGGATGGGCGACTGGGACGACGCCGAGATCGACCGCCTGACGGAGCTCATGGCCCGGCTGCACGGCAGCTTCGCCGAGTGCCCGACGTCCGCCCGCGCCGCCGTCCCCGCCCGGGCCTGACGCGCCCACACCCGCAGCACCTCCCCCGCAGCACCTCGGAAGGACCTTCATGGCATCGACCACAGCGGCGGCGCCCGCGCACGCCAAGCGCGGGCGCACCGACCACCAGGCCGGGGTCTCGATGACCCACCGCCAGATCCTGGAGGCCCTGTCGGGCCTCATGCTGGGCATGTTCGTCGCGATCCTGTCCTCCACGATCGTCTCGAACGCCCTGCCGGAGGTCATCGCCGAGCTCGGCGGCGGCCAGTCGGCCTACACCTGGGTCGTCACGGCCTCGCTGCTGTCGATGACCGCCACCACCCCGCTGTGGGGCAAGCTCGCCGACCTGTTCAGCAAGAAGGTGCTGGTACAGGTCGCGCTGGTGATCTTCGTGCTCGCCTCGGCGGCGGCGGGGCTCGCCCAGTCCGCGGAGTGGCTGATCGTCTGCCGCGTGTTCCAGGGCATCGGCACCGGCGGTCTGTCGGCCCTGGCGCAGATCGTCATGGCCACGATGATCGCGCCGCGCGAGCGGGGCCGGTACTCCGGCTACCTCGGCGCCACGTTCGCCGTCGCCACCGTCGGCGGCCCGCTCCTGGGCGGCGTCATCACCGACACCGACTGGCTCGGCTGGCGCTGGTGCTTCTACGTGGGGGTGCCGTTCGCGCTCGTCGCCCTGGTCGTGCTGCAGAAGACGCTGCACCTGCCGGTCGTGAAGCGCGACAACGTGAAGATCGACTGGGGCGGCGCGTTCCTCTCCACCGCCGCCGTCTGCCTGCTGCTCCTGTGGGTCACGTTCGCGGGCGACAAGTACGACTGGAACTCGTGGCAGACCTACGCGATGACGGGCGGCGCGCTCGTGCTCGTCCTGCTGTTCGTGCTGGTCGAGTCGAAGGTCTCCCAGCCGATCATCCCCATGCGGCTGTTCCGCAACCGCACGGTGGCCCTGTCCTCGGTGGCCTCGCTCTTCGTGGGCGTGGCGATGTTCGCCGGCACCATCTTCTTCAGCCAGTACTTCCAGCTGGCGCGCGACAAGTCGCCGACGATGGCCGGCGTCATGACGATCCCGATGATCGGCGGCCTGTTCGTCTCGTCGACCCTCTCCGGCCTCATCATCACCAGGACCGGTCGCTGGAAGGGCTGGCTGGTCTCCGGCGCCCTGCTGCTCACCGCCGGGCTCGGGCTGCTGGGCACCATCCGGTACGACACCGAGTACTGGCACGTCGCCGTCTTCATGGCCGTGATGGGCGTCGGTGTCGGCATGATGATGCAGAACCTCGTGCTCTGCACCCAGAACCAGGTGGCCCCCGCCGACCTGGGCTCCGCCAGCTCGCTGGTGACGTTCTTCCGCTCGCTCGGCGGCGCGATCGGCGTCTCCGCGCTCGGCGCCGTCCTGGCGCACCGGATCCCCGACTACGTCGAGGACGGCCTGCGGAACCTGGGGCCGAAGGGCGCCGAGCTCGCGCAGGGCGCGACGGGCGGCTCCGGCGAGATCCCCGACATGGACCAGGTGCCCGAGCCCCTGCGCGGAGTCCTCGAGGCCGCGTACGGGCACGGCATCGCCGACGTCTTCCTCATCGGCGCGTGCGCCGCACTCGTCGCCTTCCTGCTCGTGGTCTTCATCAAGGAGGTCCCGCTGCAGACCAAGGGCGCGATGGACCAGTCCGCCGCCGAGGAGGCCGGTTCCGCGGCCACGGAGGCCGGCGAGGACTCCGAGGCCTACGCCCCGGAGCTCGTCGCGGTCGGCGCCGAGCCGAGCGCCCGGCGCGCCCGCCCCGCCGCGGGCGGCCCCCCCCGCGGGGGCGGGGGCGGCGGGGGGGGACGCGGGCACCCAGCGCTGCTCGGCGGGGCGCGTGTCGCGGTCGCGGG
>NZ_JBHTVZ010000018.1:42683-50875 GCF_042792715.1 Isoptericola sp. NPDC056618
CGCACGGACCCGCCCCCCCCCTGGCGGGCCCGGCCCCCGCCCCTCGCGCCCCGCCCCCCCCCCCGCCGCCACCCCCCCCCCCCCCCCCGCCGCCCCCCCCCCCCCCCCCCCCCGGCGCGCCGTCCCGGCCGCGGGCGGCCCGCCCGTCGGCGACGGCGGCACGGGCGGCGTCCCGGACGGTGTCACCGTGCACGGCCTGGTCCGCGGCGCCGAGGGCGCCCCGCTGCCGCAGGCGGCGATCACGCTCATCTCGCTGGGCGGGCGCCAGCTCGGCCTCGCGATCGCGCGGTCCGACGGCGCCTACGCGGTCGACGCGCCGGGTGCCGGCACGTACGTGCTCATCGCCTCGGCCGACGGGTTCCAGCCGCAGGCCTCGACGATCGTCGTCGGCGCGGCGCCGCTGGCCCACGACGTGCTGCTCAGCGGCACCAGCGGCCTGCGCGGCGTCGTCCGCGGCCCTGACCTGCAGCCCGTCGCGGGCGCGATGGTGCTGGTCACGGACGTGCGCGGCGACCTGCAGGCGAGCACCGGCACGGCGGAGGACGGCACGTTCGCCCTCGAGGAGCTCGTGCCCGGTCCCGTCACCGTGGCGGTCAACGCCGCCGGGTTCCGGCCGCGGGCGCTGCCCGTCGACGTGGGCGGCGCCGGGGTCACACGCGTCGAGGTCGAGCTCGCCGCGGGCGCCCGGGTGACCGGCGTCGTGCGCGCCCCGCACGGCCCGCTCGCGGATGCCCGCGTGACGCTCGTCGACGCGGCGGGCAACGTCGCGGGCACGGCCACGACCGGCCCGGACGGCGCCTACGCGTTCACCGACCTGGACGGCGGCGAGTACACCGTGATCGCGACGGGCTACCCGCCGGCGGCGACGGCGCTGAGCCTCGCCGGCGCGGGCGTCGACGGCCACGACATCGCCCTCGCCCACCCCGCGGAGTGATCGGCGTGCTGACCGCCATGATCCGGACGCGCGACGGGTGGGCCCTGCCGCACGCCGTCGTCACCCTCACGGACGCCGCCGGCGCGCAGGTGCTGCGGGTGGCCGCGGACGACGACGGCGCGGTGCGCGGCGAGGCCGCGCTCGCCCCGGGCGGGTACGTCGCCATCGTCACCGCGGTGGGCTACGCGCCCGCCGCGACGTCGGCGATCGTCACCGCGGCGGGCCGCGCCGCCCTCGGCACGGTGACCCTGGCCCGGCAGGGCGGCACGGAGCTGCCGCCGCCGGGCCCGTGGACGATCGACCCGGCGCACTCGTCGGTGACGGCGGTGGCCCAGCACCTGGGCATCTCCAGCGTGCGGGGCCGGTTCACCGAGCTCGCCGGCCGGATCGACGTCGCGCCCGGCGACGTCGCCCGGTCCGGCGTGGCCGCGGTGATCTCGGCGGCGTCCATCGACACCGGCAACGCCTACCGGGACGGCCACCTGCGCTCCGCGGACTTCCTCGACGTGGAGCGGTACGAGCACATCACGTACCGCTCCACGGGGATGACGCCGGTCGCCGACGGCCGCTGGACGGTGCACGGCGACCTCACGCTGCACGGGCTGGCGCACCCCGTCGACCTCGACCTGACCTACCTGGGCACCGGCGCCGACGCGCAGGGGGTGGTCCGCGCGGCGTTCCGCGCGACCACCGAGCTGCGCCGCGACGCCTTCGCCATCCGGTACAACGAGGTCGCCGCCGCGGGCGTCGCCATCGTCGGCACCACCCTCAAGGTCGAGCTGGAGATCCAGGCCGCGCAGGGCGCCGCGCTGCCCGGCTGACGCCCCCGCCCGACGCCCACCGCCCCGACGTCGCCGCGCTACTCGCAGGCGGTCCCGTCCTTGTCGCCGTCCAGCCGGGAGGAGTAGCCGGGATCCCCGCGGTGGACCCGCGCCGCCCCGGCCGCCCGCGCCGCGTCGCAGTTCGCGAACGGCTCCTGCGGCTCGGCGCCGGCGTCGTCGCCCGCCGGGTCGTCCCCCTGATCGTCGACCGGCGCGACGTCGGGCGCGGGCCCGCCGGCGGGCAGCGGCTCGTCGGGGCACCGGGCCAGGACGCCCGCGATGGCGTCGTGCTCGGCCTGCGTGACCCAGAGGGCGTACGCCTGCTTCACCGCGACCTGCCGCGCCACGTACTGGCAGCGGAACGCCTTGGACGGCGGCAGCCAGGTCGCGGCGTCGCCGTCGCCCTTGCCCGAGTTGGTCGGCCCGTCGACGGCGAGCAGGTTGAGCGGGTCGTTGGCGAGCTGCCGGCGCGCCACTCCGTCGAGCTGCTGGGCGCCCTTCTGCCACGCGTCGGACAGCGCGACCACGTGGTCGATCTGCACCGCGGTGGACGTCGCCTGCCCGCGCAGGAAGTCGATCCGCGTGCCCGTGTACGGGTCGGCGAGCACGCCGCTCAGCACGATGCAGTCGTGCGTGTCCGGGTCCGTGACGGTGCGCGTCAGGTCGCGCGCGAGGACGTCGTTGCGCGTGTCGCAGCCGTTGTGGTCGACGTCGGCCCACGCCGGCCCGAACTGGTCGCGGGAGTACCCCGTCTTGGGCGCGCGGCCCTTCACCGGCAGGCCCTCGAGCGCCGCGAGCGCCGTGCCGGAGGCCGCAGGCGCGGACTCCCCCGGCTCGTCCGGCGCGGGCGCCGCCGTGGCCGCCGGCGACTCCAGGTCCCCGCCACCGATGCCGGACCCCGCGGGATCGAGGCCTCCGGCGCACGCGCCGAGGAGCAGCGCGACGGAGGCACCCAGCGCCGCGATGCCGCCGCGCCGGGTGGTGGTCGCCGCCCTCACCGGGCGGGGTGTGCGAGCAGGTCGGCGTACTCGGGGTGCCGCTGCACGTACGCCTTGATGAACGGGCACAGCGGCACGATCTTCTCCCCCGCGGCGCGCACCTGGTCGAGCGCGCCGGCGGCGAGCTGGGACCCGATCCCCTGCCCCTCGTAGGCGGGGTCCACCTCCGTGTGCGTGAAGACGACCACCGCCGACCCCCCGTCGTCCTTCCGCTCGTAGTACGCGCCGCCCGCGCGGCGACCGTCGTCGAGCCGGGCGAGGAAGACCTGGTGGTCGCGGTCGTCGACGACCGTCACGGGGGTGGGAGTGGCGTTCATGGCCCCCATCCTGGCCGCTGAGCCCGGCTCCTGTCGCCCCCGTGCCGGGGCGAGACGGACCTCACGGTGCCTGGCGGGCCGGCTCCGCGTCGCCGGGCAGCAGGCGGTGCAGCAGCGGCGTGTTGACCCGCACGGTGAAGAAGTCGATGAGCGGCCCTGCGAAGAACGCCGTCATGACCGTCCCCACCCCCACCGGGCCGCCGAACACGACCGCCAGCCCCACGAACGCCAGGTCCTGCACCACCCGCACCGCCCGGTAGCGCCACCCGGTGCGGTCGACGACGATCGGCGCGATCGCGTCGTACGGCGCCGTCCCGATCCCCGCGGTCATGTAGGCCGACGCGCCCGCGGCGAACAGCACGATGCCCACGGTGAAGAGCACGGCCTGCAACAGGTGGCCGGGCGGGTCGGGCACCAGCGGCTCCAGCAGCGCGCCGAACCACTGGACGAAGAAACCTGTCATCACCATGTTGATGACCGTTCCGAGGCCGACGTAGCGGCGCGCCCACACCACCACGGGCACGAGCAGGACGGCGTTCACGGCGAGCTGGTATGCCCCGAGGCCGACACCGAGGTGCCCGCTGACGCCGATGTTCGCCGCCGTGAACGGGTCGACGCCGACGTGCGCGGAGAGCAGCACGGCGGACCCGAGGGCGAGCACGGCGACGCCGCCGAGTGCCCAGAGTGCACGCGGGACGAGCTGCGCCACGCGCACGCGGCCCCTGGCGGTCATGGTTCGTCACGGTAGGCGTCGTGCGCCGGGCGCGCGCGGTGGCGCTGCCGCCCCGTCGCCGGGGGTGGGAGAATCCGGCAGTGACCGTGCCCGTCCCCGAGGGCCCCGACACGGCGTCGGCCGCCCGGAAGCGCAACCCGTACCTCGACGTCCTGCGCGTGCCGGGGGCCCTGCCGTTCTCCGCCGCGGGCGTGATCGCCCGGCTGCCGATGTCGATGGTCGGCATCGGCACGGTGCTCATGGTGCAGGCCCTGTACGGCTCGTACGCGATGGCGGGCCGGGTGTCGGCGGTGCTGGTGGTGGCGCAGGCGCTGGTCGCGCCGCAGATCGCCCGCCTCGTGGACCGGTCGGGTCAGGCCCGCGTGATGACCCCGATGCTGGTCGCGACGACGGTGGGGCTGCTGGGGCTGGTGGCGGCCGCCACCCTGGGCGCCCCGGAGTGGGTCCTGTGGGTGTGCGCCGCCGTCGGCGGCGCGAGCCAGGGCTCGTACGGGTCGCTCGCCCGGGCCCGCTGGTCCCACGTGCTGCCCGAGGCGCAGCGCGTGCACACGGCTTACTCCCTGGAGTCCGCCCTCGACGAGCTGGTGTTCATCGTGGGCCCGGTGCTGGCCACGACGCTCGCGACGACGGTGATCCCGTCGGGCGGCCTGCTGGTGGCGGCCGTCGTGGGTGGCGCGGGCGCCGCGTGGTTCCTCACGCAGCGGCGCACGGAACCGCCCGCTCGCGGGGCGGCCGTGCCCGCGGACGGCGAGCGTGTCGGCACGGTGGCGCACCCCGACGCCGTCCGGCTCGAGCGCCGCTCGGCGATCCGCATGCCGGGGATGCCGGTGCTCGCCGTCGTCTTCGTCGGCATGGGCGTCATGTTCGGGTCGAGCGACGTCGCCACGGTGGCGTTCGCGGAGGAGCAGGGGGTCAAGGGTCTCGCCGGGCTGGTGCTCGCCTGCTTCGCGCTCGGCTCGATGGTCTCGGGCCTGGCGTACGGGGCCCGGCACTGGGTGTCCCCGCTCTCGGTCCGGTTCACGGTCACGGCCTGCGGGATCGCCGTCGGCGTCTCCCTGTTCTTCTTCGTCCAGAACCTGGCGGTCCTGGGCGTGGTGATGTTCGTGGCCGGCTTCGCCATCGCACCGACGCTCATCAACGGCAACGCCCTGGTGCAGGCGCTCGTCGCGCCGCACCAGCTCACCGAGGGGCTCACGTGGGTGGGCACGTCGCTGGGCGTGGGCGTCTCGCTCGGCTCGTGGCTGGCCGGTGTGGCCGTGGACGCGGTGGACTCGCACGCCGGGTTCCTCGTCACGATGTCCGGCGGCTGGGCGTGCGCCCTGCTGGCGCTCGCCGCGCTGCCCGGGATGCGGCGCCGGCGCCCGTACGCCGACGCCGCCTGAGCAGGCCCGCCGCGCTCAGGGCTCCGGGTGGTGCGCGTCGTAGCGCCAGAACCGGGGCTGCAGCCGCACCACCAGCCACAGCACGGCGACGCACGCGAGCCCGCCGACGACGGCCGCCCACCCCTCGCCGAACCACGTGGCCTCCGAGCCCAGCACCATCTCGCCGAGGCGCGGCCCGCCCGCGACCACCACGATGAACACGCCCTGCAGGCGGCCGCGCATGTGGTCCGGCGTCGCGGTCTGCAGGATCGACTGGCGGAACACGGACGAGATCGCGTCGGAGCCGCCCGCGAGCAGCAGCGCCACGCCCGCGAGCACGACGGCGCCCCACAGCACGCCGTCCGGCGCGCCCGGCCCGACGGCGACGAGCACCGCGCCGAAGGCGGTGACGCTCAGCCCCCACGCCGTGATCGCCCACACGATGATCCGGCCCTGCCACCGCACGCGGACGAGGGCGCCGGAGAACACGCTCGCGAGGATGCCGCCGACGGCGAACCCGGCGGCGAGCACGCCCGTCGTCGTCTCCCCGCCGCCCAGGTAGAGCGCGCCCGCCGCGGGCCACAGCACGCGCGGGAAGGCGAGCACCATCGCGGCCAGGTCGACGACGAACGTGGTGCGCACGTTCGGCCGCGTCGCCAGGTAGCGCAGCCCGTCGAGCACGGAGCTCAGCCCGACGACGCGCCGCCGGGCGGGCGCGGCGCCCGTCGGGTCGGGGTCCGCGTCGTCGTCCAGCGGCTGCTCGGGCGGGACGGCGGGCAGCCGCCACACCGCCCACAGCGCCGCCGTGAACAGCAGAGCGTCGAGGGTGTACGCCCAGCCGTACCCGAGCCGGGCCACGAGGACCGCGCCCACGAGCGGGCCGCACGTGAGCGCCACGTTGAACGCCAGCGTCTGCAGCGCGAGGGCCGCCGGCATGAGCTGCGGCTCCAGCAGTCGCGGCACGATCGACGTGCGCGCCGGGTTGTTGATCGCGAACGCCGCCGACTGCAGCGCCACCAGCCCGTACAGCAGGTTCACCGAGCCGACGTCGAGCCAGGCCTGCACCGCGATCGCCGCCGTCACGAGCCAGAGCACCGACGACGCGAGCAACGAGACGCGGCGCCGGTCGTAGTGGTCCACCAGCGCCCCGCCGTACAGGCCGAGCGCGACCAGCGGCACCAGCGCCGCGATGCCCAGGGTGCCCACCGCGAGCGTCGACCCCGTCAGGGCGTACACCTGCAGACCCACCGCGACCACGGTGATCTGCGTGCCGATGTTGGAGACGCCGAGGCCCCACCACAGGCGACGGAACGCCGGGGAGACGCGCAGCGGCGTGAGGTCGGCGATCAGTCGGGGCACGGTGTCCCAGGGTAGGCGTGTTCCGCGGGCAGCCCCGGGCGGGTCTGCCGGGCACCTCCGTCGAGGGTCCGGTGATCGTCCGCCCGGGGCCGCCGCGCGCACCCCGTGGTGCCGGTGGTGTCGTGGGCGCGGCCCGGCCCCCTGCGCCGTGCTGCGCCCACGCCGACCCCAGCCGGGGCGGAGCTGCCACGGGACACTCCCCAGTGATCCCCCGTGACAGCGCCGCCCCGTCCGGAGCCGGCACCGGCTCCGGTGGGGTCAGCGGGTCGCGACCGCGAGCGCCTCCCTCCGACGACGCAGCAGCAGCACGCCGCCCGTCAGCATCAGCAGCAGGGACAGCCCCAGCAGACGCAGGTCCCCGCCCGTCGTCGGCAGGGTCTGCATCGCGCCCGTCCCGGCGGCACCGGCAGCGCCGGACGCCGCCGTGGCGCCGTCGGCCCCGGTACCGATGAGCTGTCCCGAGCCGTCCGAGCCGGGAGCCTCGGCGACCGGACCGCCCACGGGACCGGACCCGCCGCCGCTGGAACCCGTGCCCTCGTCGGACCCGCCGTCACCGGTGCCGTCGCCGGGGTTGTCGGTGCCGTCGCCGCCGCCGTTGTCACCGTCACCGGGGTCGGTGCCGTCACCAGGATCGGTGCCGTCACCGCCACCGTTGTCGCCGTCACCGGGGTCGGTGCCGTCACCAGGATCGGTGCCGTCACCAGGATCGGTCGCGGTGGCGCCGTCCTCCAGGACGTCGTCGACCAGGCCGTCCTCGGCGAGGACGTCGTCGGTCACGGCCCCGAGGTCGCCCTCGAGCAGGTCGTTCGCCGTGTCGTTGACGTCCTCGACGACGTGCTCGACGAGCTCGTCGGTCACGCCGTCCTGCGGCTCGTCGGCGCCGATGATGTCGTCCACGGTGCCGTCCTCGCCGGCGATCCCGTCGACGGTGTCCTCGACCAGGTCACCCGTGCCGAGCAGGTCGTCCACCGTGCCGGTCGAGTCGACGACGTCGTTCAGCACCGGGTCGAGACCCTGGTCCTCCAGCACGTCGTCCACCAGGCCGTCGTCGGCGGTGAGGTCGTCCACGACGCCCGGCAGGTCGCCGGCCGTCACCGAGTCGAGCGTCGAGTCGACGTCGTCCACCACGGCCTCCACGAGGCCGTCGGTGACGCCGTCCTGCGGCTCGTCGGCGCCGACGACGTCGTCGACCACGCCGTCCTCGCCGAGCAGCCCGTCGGCCGTGTCCTGCACGGCCGAGCCGGTGCCCAGCAGGTCGTCCACCGCGCCGGTCGAGTCCACGAGGTCCCCGAGCACCGGGTCCAGGCCCTGGTCCTCCAGCACGTCGTCCACCAGGCCGTCGTCGGCCGTGAGGTCGTCGGTCACGGCGCCGAGGTCACCCTCGGTGGCGTCGCCGACGATCTGCTCCAGGTCGTCGAGCACGTGCTCCACGGCCTCGTCCGTGACACCGCTCTCGGGCTCGTCGGCACCGACGACGTCGTCCAGGACGCCGTCCTCACCGGCGATGCCGTCCACGACGTCCTGGACCAACGACCCGGTCCCGGCGGTGTCGTCGACCGTGCCCGCCAGGTCCGAGACCTGGTCGACCAGGTCGTCCGCGGCCGTGTCGACGCCGCCGTCCTCCAGCACGTCGTCGAGCACGCCGTCCTCGGCAGCGACGTCGTCGACC
>NZ_JBHTVZ010000018.1:50972-103429 GCF_042792715.1 Isoptericola sp. NPDC056618
ACCACGCCCGGCAGGTCGCCGGCCGTCACCGAGTCGAGCGTCGAGTCGACGTCGTCCAGCACGGCCTCCACGAGACCGTCCGTGACGCCGTCCTGCGGCTCGTCGGCGCCGAGGACGTCGTCGAGGATGCCCTCCTCGCCGGCGATCCCGCCGACCGTGTCCTGCACCGTCGAACCGGTGCCCAGCAGGTCGTCCACCGCGCCGGTCGAGTCCACGACGTCACCCAGCACCGGGTCCAGGCCCTGGTCCTCCAGCACGTCGTCGACCAGACCGTCCTCGGCAGCGACGTCGTCGACCACGCCCGGCAGGTCGCCGGCCGTCACCGAGTCGAGCGTCGAGTCGACGTCGTCCAGCACGGCCTCCACGAGACCGTCCGTGACGCCGTCCTGCGCCGCGTCCGGGCCGACGACGTCGTCCACCACGCCGTCCGGCCCGAGCAGGCCGTCCACCGTGGACCTCAGCAGCGACCGCGTGCCCAGCACGCCGTCGACCGCGCCCGCGGTGTCGGCCACCGTAGCGGTCAGCTCGTCCACCGCACCGTCCAGCCCGGACGCCTCACCGAGGTCACCGAGGTCACCGAGGTCACCGAGGTCACCGAGGTCACCGACTCCGTCGAGACCCGGCAGACCGATCACCGAGTCGCCCTCGAGCGCGTCGTCGACGAGCCCGTCGTCGGCGACGACGGAGTCCACGACCCCGTCCAGGTCACCGGCGGTCAGACCACCCAGCGTCACGTCGACGTCGTCGAGCACATGCCCCACGACCTCGTCCGTCACGCCGGCCTCAGGCTCGTCGGCCCCCAGGACGTCGTCCACGACGCCGTCCTCACCGAGCAGCCCGTCGACCGAGCCCTGCACCACCGGCCCGGTACCCAGCGCAGCGTCCAGCGAACCGGCCGCGTCCGAGACCCCGGCCAGCACGTCCTCGACCGTGGCGTCGACATCCGTCAGCGCGCCAGGGTCGCCCAGCGATCCCAGATCAGCGAGGTCACCCAGGCCGTCGACCGACCCCAGGTCACCGATACCGGGAAGACCGGCGGTCGCGTCACCCTCGAGCGCGTCGTCGACGAGCCCGTCGTCGGCGACGACGGAGTCCACGACGCCCTCCAGGTCACCGGCAGTGACCCCGTCGAGCGTGCCGTCGACGTCGTCGACCGCGTGCTCCACGACCTCGTCGGTGGCTCCGGCCTCAGGCTCGTCGGCACCGAGGACGTCGTCCGCGACGCCGTCCTCACCGGCCACCGCGTCGACGGCGCCGTCGCCGACCCCGCCCACGATGTCCCGCACCGCCGTGCCGGTACCGAGGACGTCGTCCACCGCGCCGGTCGCCGTGTCGGCGGTCTCGCCGACCTGCTCGAGCGCCGCGTCGACGCCCTGGTCCTCGAGCGCGTCGTCCACGATCCCGCCGTCGGCGGTGACGTCGTCCACGACGCCCTCGACGTCACCGGCGGCGAGGTGTCCCGTCGCCTGCTCGACGTCCTCGACCACGTGCTCGGTGACCTGGTCCGTCACGCCGGACTCCGGAACGTCGGCGCCGAGGACGTCGTCCACGACACCTCCGTCACCGGTGACCCCGTCGACGGTGTCCCGGACGTCCGCACCGGTGCCGAGCGCCTCGTCGGCGGCCCCCGCCACGTCCGACACGGTGTCCGACGCACGGTCCACGGTCTCGTCGACCGCGCCTCCGGCGCCACGCTCCGCGGGCTGCGGCACGTCGCCGCTCCCGCGGTCGTCGCCCCCGCCGGACGTCGCGCCCTCGGGGGCGGACCCGTCCGGACCGTCGCCGGCGCCGTCCCCGGCTGTCGCGTCGTCCGAGCCGGTGTCCGACCCGGCGCCATCGTTCGCAGCGCCGTCGTTCCCGGAGCCGCCGCCCGCCGGTGCGGCGGGCTGGTCCTCGATCGCGTCGTCGACGATGCCGTCGTCCCCGGCGACGTCCTCGACGACGCCCTGGACGTCACCGGACTGGACGTCGTCCGCCGTCCGGTGCACGTCCTCGGCGACGGTGTCCACGAGGTCGTCGGTCGTCGTGTCGGACTCCTCGTCCGGCCCGGCGACGTCGTCGACCGCACCCTCCTCGCCGGCGACGGCGTCGACCACGGCCTCGACGCCCTCCGTGTCGACCTCGGGGAGGTCCACGGGCGTGTCGAGCTCGGCATCGTTGGTCTCCTCGGAGACCTCGCTCAGGTGGAGGTCGACCGAGGTGTCCGTTCCGACGGTGGCGTCGACGACGTCATCGTCCGCAGCTTGGGCCGTCACGGCCCCGGCGACCACGAGGCCGCCCGCGACGAGCGCTACTTTCAGCGCTCGTCGGACATGGGTATGCATGATCCGCTCCTGACTGACGTGGTACGCGGGTGGCGGACGCCGCCCGCGGTCGCTGTCGCGCGTGAGGGCGCGACGCGGCCACGTCAGGCAGGAGAGACGGGGATGTCGAAGGCGACCGCGGGAAGGCGGTCGAGCTGGTCGCCCGCGGGGACGATCCACGCCCGCGCGGTCAGGTGCGTGCGGCCCGCGAGGTCGGCGGCGGCGTCGCCGCCCGACGGCACGCGGGTGGTCGAGGAGGAGCCCGACGACGCCGGGTTCGTGGCGGGGGCCGACGGCGTGCCGGGCACGCTCTCCCGCTCGGACGGCGCGCTCCGCAGCTCGTCGGCCGCCGCGGCGGCGTCGAGCGCGGGGGCGGCCGGCGCCGGCGGGGCGAGGGCGGGCGCCGCGGGCAGGACCGGCTCGGACGCGGCGGCCGGGTCGGTGGCCGGGACGACGTCGGACGTCGACCCACCGGTCGCCGACGGCTCGGCGGGCACCGCGGCCGCGGGCGCTTTCCCGTCGACCGGGGCGGGCAGGCCGAGCACGGGCTCCAGCACCGGCTCCAGCACGGGATCGACGGCCGGGGCCACCGCGTCCACGACCGGCTCGACGACGGGCTGCAGCGCACCGCCGACCGGCTCGACCACGGGCGCGAGGGCGTCGACCACCGGCGCCGCGGCGCCGAGGACCGGCCTGACGACCGGCTCGAGGGAGTCAGTCACCGGCGTCACCAGCCCGACCACCGGGTCGAGCACCGGGTCCAGGGTCGTCACGACCGGCGCCACGACGGCGCCCACGCCGTCCGTGACCGGCGCGAGGGGGCGCGTCACCTCGTGGACCACCCGGCCCACCGGCTCCAGGACCGGCGACAGCGCGTCCGTCACGGGGGCCAGCGTCTCCGCGGCCGCGCCCGTCACGGGCTCGAGCGCCCCGCCGACCGGCGTCGTGACCTCCTCGACCACGCCGGCCACCGGGTCCACCACCGGCGACAGCGGGGTGACGATCCCCTCGACCAACGCGCCGACCGGATCGGTCACCGCACGGACCGGGGTCGTCACCGCCTCGACGGTGCGGGCCACCGGCTCCAGCATGGTCTCCCGCTCCGCGGGCTCGTCGGCAGGAGCGTCCGCCGCCTCCGGCGCCGCGTCCGCAGGTGCGGGCGAGGTGCCCGGCAGGTCGGACGGGACGTCCTCGCCGCGCGCGGGTCGTTCGGGCTGCCCCTCCGGTTCCGCGGCCAGCTCCTCGACCGTGTCCCCGGCCGTCTGCTCCGCCTCGCCGGTCAGTTCGCGGGCCACCCGCTCGGCCGTCTCCTCGGCGTGCGCGACGACCTCGTCGTGCACGGCCTCGTGCAGCCGCTCGGCGTTCTCACGGACGGGGGCGACGGCCTCGTCGACCGCGTCGCGCACGACGTCGGGACGAGGCTCGGCGGACCGCTCGCCGTCGACAGGCGAGGCCTCGTCCGCCTCAGGCTCGACCGCGTCCGGCTCTGCCAGGTCCCGCTCGGCGTCCTCCTCCGCACCGTCGGGGGTCTCGGCGCCCGACGTTCCCTCCGCGCCCTTCTCGACCGCGCCCTTCTCGACCGCGCCCTTCTCGACCGCGCCCTTCTCGACCGCGCCCTTCTCGACCGCGCCCTTCTCGACCGCGGGCTTCGCGGGAGCGGGCTTCGCGCGAGCGGCGTCCTCGGCCGGCGCCTGCACCGCGGGCTCGCTGTCGGCAGGCTCGCTGTCGGCAGGCTCGCTGTCGGCAGGCTCGCTGTCGGCAGGCTCGCTCCGGGCCGGCTCGCTCCGGGCCGGCTCGGGCGCCGCCTTCTCCTGCTCGGGCGCCGCCTTCTCCTGGCCGAGTTCCTCGGCCGGTGCCTGCGCCGGCTTCTCCTGACGAGGCTCGCTGTCGCCGCGAGCGCGGTCGTCGTCGTGATCGATGAGCGACCGGACGACGGACGTCAACGGCCCCTCGTGGCCGCCGTCGTCGGCGGACGCGGTCCCGGCGAGGGTGACACTCAGCGCGGCGGCCCCGGCGAGCCCGACGGCCGTCCCGGCGACGCGCACGAGCCAGTGCCGGCGGCGTCCTGCCGCCGGAGCACGGTCCACGCTGCGTGTCACTCGGCCCCCTTCGATGCCACGCGGGGTCACGGGTTGCTCGGTCATGACCCAGCTCACACTGTGACGCCCGAGCAACAGTCACGCAACAGCAGCGGGCGAGTTTTCACCCGGGGGTCAGGCCACCGACGTCCCGAACAGCAGGCCGAGCGCGTACGTGACGGCAGCGGCACCGAACCCGATGGCGAGCTGGCGCAGCGCGCGCGTCCACGGCGACGTCCCCGACAGCAGCCCGGTGATCGCGCCCGTGATCAGCAACGACACGCCCACGAGCGCGGCTGCGACGGCGATCGCCGGGAATCCGGTGAGCCCCAGCAGGTAGGGCAGCACGGGGATGATCGCGCCGGACGCGAAGAAGCAGAAGCTCGAGATCGCGGCGCCCCAGGCGGTGCCGTGCGTCTCCAGGTCGTCGTCCTGCTCGACGACCGGGGTCGGCACGGGCTCGCCGTCCCGCTCGTCGTCGAGCACCTCCGGGGCGAGCGTCCCGGTCGCGGCGAGGCCGGCGAGCACCCGGTCGGCCCGCCCCTGCGCCTCGTCGGACGACATGCCGCGGGCCCGGTAGACGAGCGCCAGCTCGTTGGCGTCGACGTCGAGGTGCGGCAGCGCGGTGGCGCTCTTCGGGTCGGGCGTGGACGCCTCGAGCAGCTCGCGCTGCGAGCGCACGGACACGAACTCGCCGGCGCCCATGGACAACGCGCCGGCGAGCAGCCCCGCGATGCCGGTGAGGAGCACGGTCTGCGACGAGACGCCGGAGGCGCCGATGCCGAGGACGAGCGCGAGGTTGGAGACCAGGCCGTCGTTGGCGCCGAAGACGGCGGCGCGGAACGTGCCGGACATCCGGTTGCGGCCGCGAGAGGCGAGCGCGCGCACCACCTCCTCGTGGATCTGCTCGTCCGCCGCCATCGTGGCGGTCGCGTGCTCGTCGGCGTCGTACGACGACCGCGCCTCGGCCCGCTGCGCGAGCGCGAGCACGAAGACGCCGCCGAAGCGCCGGGCGAGCAGACCGAGCATGCGGGTCCGCAGGTCGCCGCGCAGCGGCCGGCCGACGTCGTCGCCCAGGAGGTCGAGCCAGTGCTGCTCGTGCCGCTTCTCGGCGTCGGCGAGAGCGAGCAGGATGGCGCGCTCCTCGCCCGTGCGTCGCCGGGCCAGGTCCCGGTAGGTGGCGGCCTCGGCGCGCTCGTCGGCCAGGTAGCGCCGCCACTTGCGGATGTCGGCCGGGCGGCGGGCGGGCTGGTCGTGGGAGGGCCGGTCGTTCTCGGGCATGCGGTCTCCGGGCATGGCGGTGCCGTCGGTCATGCCGCCATGATCACCGTTGCGGGAGGCTCGTGGGTTCCGGGCGGAGCCGCGACCTCTTCCGGGGCCGCGCGCCCGAGTTTTCGGGCGTCCGCAGCCTGCGGGTTCCTCGTTCGTCGGGCGACGGCGTGGACGCGGCCCCGAGTGTCACCGGCTCGGGGCACAATGGGGGCGGCAACCAGGGGCTCGGACACTGGGAGACTCCGGCGTGATCATTGTCAGCACTGACGGCTCGTGCCTCCGCAATCCCGGGGGCGCGATCGGCTGGGCGTGGATCGCCCACGAGGGCGGCCGCTTCGACTCGGGCGGCGCTGCGTCCGGCACCAACCAGGTCGCGGAGCTCACCGCGCTCCTGCGCGCGATCGAGGCGCATCCGGGGGCAGAGCCGCTCCTCATCGAGTCCGACTCGCAGTACGCGATCCGCTGCGCGTCCGAGTGGATCCACGGGTGGAAGCGGAAGGGCTGGCGCACCGCGTCCGGCGACGCCGTGAAGAACCTCGAGCTGATCCGCTCCATCGACGCCGCGATCACCGGCCGCGAGGGCCCGGTCCGGTTCCGGTGGGTGCGCGGCCACGTGGGCAACCCGTTCAACGAGCGGGCCGACCAGCTTGCCGGCCTCGCCGCGCAGGACTGGGCGGCCGGCCGCGGCGGCGTCGACGAGCTGCTGCTCTCGGAGGACGCCGGCACGAGCACCTCACCGCGCGAGGACGGCGCGGACCGCTCGGCGGGGCGTCCTGCACGGGACGCAGGGTTCGCCGAGGCCACGCCCGTCGGCGCGCGCGGCGACACCGGCTGGGAGCTCGGAACCCTCTTTGACTAGCACGACCCCCCTGACCAGCGCGGCCTCGACCGGCACGGACGTGACGGCCCGCCCGGCCGCCGCCGACGTCACGGTCGAGCACGCCTCGGACAGGCCGCTCGACCTCGCGCTGACGCTGGGTCCGCTGCGGCACGGCGCGTACGACCCCACGTTCCGACGCACCCCCGACGGCGCCGTGTGGCGCACCACGCTGGTGCGTACCGGGCCGGTCACCCAGCGGTTCGTCGCGACGGGACCGCGCTCCGCCGTGGTGCAGCACTGGGGTCCGGGCGCACGGGAGGCGGCCGACGCCGTGCCCGTGCTGCTGGGCGAGGGGGACGACGCCTCCGACTTCGTCCCGCCGCCGCAGGCGCACGACGTCGCGCGGCGCACGCCGGGGCTGCGGATGTGCCGCAGCGGGCGGGTGCTGGAGGCCCTGGTGCCGGCCGTCCTCGAGCAGAAGGTGCAGGTCGTGACCGCGCACCGGGCGTGGCGCTGGCTCGTCGCCCGGCACGGCTCGCCCGCCCCGGGGCCCGTCCCGCACGGCCTGACGGTGGTGCCGTCCGCGCGCGGCTGGGCCGCCGTCCCGACGTGGGACTGGCACCGCGCGGGGGTCGACCCGCGACGCGCGGCGACGGCGGTGCGGTGCGCGCAGGTCGCGGCGCGGCTCGAGGACGCCGTCGGGATGCCGGCCGACGAGGCGCGTGCCCGGCTCGAGAAGGTGCCGGGCGTCGGGGTGTGGACGTCGGCCGAGGTGGCGCAGCGCGCTCTCGGCGACGCGGACGCCGTGTCGGTGGGCGACTTCCACCTCGCCGCGGCGGTCGGTTGGGCGCTCACCGGCGAGCGCACCGACGACGACGGGATGCTGCGGCTCCTCGCGCCGTACGCGCCCCACCGGCACCGCGTCGTGCGGCTGCTGTTCCTCGACCGCAGGCCGCAGGCCCCGCGCCGGGGCCCGCGGCTGTCGATCGCTGACTACCGCGCGATGTAGCCGGTCAGGCGATGGAGCCGGTCAGTCCGGCAGGCTGCACACGCCGTCCACGCAGACCGCGCCGTCGTCGCCCAGCAGCTGCAGCGGACGTTCGTCCGCGCCGTGGTGGGGTGCCGCCGCCTCGGCCGCGCTGACGGTCATCAGCGTGGTGCGGCGCGGGTTGGCGATCGAGCGGTACGAGCTCTCGGTGGCGTCGTTCATGTTTCTCCTCCAACGGAACCACTGCCGCGGTACGACCGGGCGTGGTGGGCCCGAGACCGCGGCACCCCGCGACGGTGCGGGGTGGCCTCGATTCTCGGTGATACTGCGTCTCACGGCCAGGGCTGGCGGTGTGAGATGCGCCTCGCTCGCCCGGCTCAGGCCTCGGCGAGCACCTGGTCGAGCACCTGGACGAAGACGTCCGGGTCCTGCGCGCCGGACACGCCGTACCGGCCGCCGAGCACGAAGAACGGGACGCCGTTGATGCCGTACGCGCGGGCGCGGGCGATGTCGTCCGCGACCGCCTCGGCGTAGGTGCCGGAGTTCAGCGCGACGACGACGGCCTCGCGCTCCAGGCCGACCTCGGCGGCGAGGTCCGCGAGGTCCTCGACGTGGCCCACGTGCTCGCCCTCGGTGAAGTACGCGCGCAGCAGGCGCTCCTTCATCTCGTCCTGCTTGCCGAACGCCTTGGCCAGGTGCAGCAGCTCGTGCGCCTTGAGCGTCTTGGTGTGCCGGACCTGGTCCATCCGGTAGGTGAGGCCCTCGGCGGCGGCGAGCGCCGTCACCTGGTCCTGCATCTGCCGGGCGGTCTCCAGCGGGATGCCCTTGTGGTCGGCGAGGAACTCCGTGGCCGTGCCCTCGAAGTCGACAGGGGTGTCGGGCGAGAGCTCGAACGAGTGGTACTCGACCTCCACCTCGGGGGCGGCGCCGTCGCGCTCCGCCATCCGCTGCAGCGCGGACTCGAAGCGGCGCTTGCCGATGTAGCACCAGGGGCACGCGACGTCCGACCAGACGTCGACCTTGAGGGGAGCGTTCTCGATAGCGGTCACGTACGCACGAACGCCCCGCCGCGGGAGGCGATTCCCGCGGCGGGGCGTGTCGTGCGTCGCAGATGCCTCTGCACGACGGCGCGTCAGTTGAGCGGCGCGGTCTCCTCCGACTTCGTCGGCAGCTGCCCGCCCGCGATGCCCGCGATGAGCTGGTGGATGTCCACCCCGGTGAGCTGCTTGACGACGCCCTGGCCCTCGCCGAGCACGGACGCCACCGTCTTGGTCACCGCCGACGCGCCGTCGGTGGAGACGACGGTCATGCCCTGGATCGAGCCGATCGGCTCGGCCGCGGCACGGACGATCTCGGGCAGGCGCTCGATGAGCTCCTGCACGAGCGCGGCCTCGCCGTACTTCTTCAGCGCCTCGGCCTTGGCGTCCGTGGCGGCGGCCTCGGCCCGACCCTCGGCCTCGACGGCGAAGGCCTTGGCCTCGCCCTCGGCCTTGATGCCGGCCGCGAGGGCGATCTGCTTGTCGCGCTCGGCCTCACCGGCGCGGCGCACGGCCGCGGCGGACGCCTCGGCGTCCTGGATGGCGGCCGTCTTGTTCGCCTCGGCGATGGTGGTGCGCTTGAACGCGTCGGCCTCGGTGGCCGCGTTCGCGGCGTCACGGCGGGCGGTGGCCTCCTGGACCTCGGCGTACGCCTTGGCCTCGGCCGGCTTGCGGACCTCGATGTCGAGGCGCTCCTGCGTCACGCGGGCCTGCTCGGCCAGCGCCTCGCGCTCCTGCTGCGCCACGAGCCGGTCCTGCTCGGCGCGCGCGAGCTGGCCCGCGGCCTCGGCCTCGGCGTTCGCGCGGTCGGTGTCGGCCTTGATGGCGGCCTTCTTGAGGTCGAGCGCCTTCTGCCGCTCGGCGATCTGCTCGGCCGCCTCGATGACGGCGAACTCGGAGACCCGGCGGGCCTCCGCCTCGGAGACCTCCGCGACCTGGAGGGCGCGGGCGCCCTCCGCGCGTCCGAGGTTGGAGAGGTAGTCCGACCCCGGCGTCGAGATGTCGGAGATGTTGAGCAGGTCGACCTGCAGGCCCTGCTCCGCCAGGTCGGTCTTGGTCGACTCGACCACGCGGTCCGACAGGCCCTTGCGGTCGGAGATGATCTGCTCGATCGTCATGTCGCCGACGATGGAGCGCAGCGAGCCCTCGAGGGACTCCTTGATGATCTCGGTGAGCATCTCCTGCTGGGACAGGAAGCGCTGCGCCGCGCGGCGCACGCCCTCGTCGTCGCCCCGCACCTTGAAGTTGATCGACGCCTTGATCGCGATCTTGATGCGGTTCTTGTCGACGCCCTCGACGGTGATGCCGATCTGCCGCTGCTCGAGCGAGATCGCGAAGCCCTGCTGCAGGATCGGCCAGACGAACGTGCGGCCGCCGATGACGACGCGCTGGCTCTGGGCGGCCGTCTCCTTCTTGCCGGCACCGCGGCCGACGATGACGAGGGCCTGGTTCGGCGGGACCCGGCGGATGCGCTGGGCGACGAAGATGCCCACCGCGAGGAACGCCACGACGAGCGCGAGCACCGCGATCGTGGTGATGAAGCTGCTGTCGGTCGAGTCGAACATGGTGCGCGCCGGAGCGCGTCTCCTTCCGGTCGTGGGGAGGGGTCAGCGGGCCTGCGGGCCGGGGACCCCGACACGCACGGTGGAGCCGGAGTGCTCGAGCACCACGACGCGGGACCCGGCCGCGATGGGCTCGTCGGAGCGGGCCAGGCGACGCTCGAGCTCGCTCGGGACGTCGAGGGAGACCTCGCCCGAGGTCGCCGTCACGTCCGTCGTCGCCGTGCCGTGCGCGCCCACGAGCGAGACGGCGACGCCGTCGTCGCTCGCCGCGAGCCGCCGCACCAGCACCTGCGCGAGGACGACGGCCAGGAGGCCGACGACCGCGGAGGCCACGTACGCGATCCACGTCGCGAGGTCGTTCGCGACGACGATCGCGCCCACCGCACCGAAGACGACCGCGCCGACCCCGAGCGACGTGCCCGACAGCGCCCCGTCGCCGAGGTCGACCAGCTCGCCGACGAGGAGCGACACGAGCAGCAGGACCATCCCTGCGGCGCCGATGAGAACGAAGACGAGCACGGGTGGCCTCCCCGAGTGGCGAGTGATGAAGATGTGACGGTCCTGTGACGGCGACGACACCCTAGCGAACTCTGGACGGTTCCTGGAAAGCCTGTCCACAGTGCCCTTCCCAGGCCGTCCAGGTGCCGTCGTCGCAGGTCTGCGTGATGCTCGGAGCATGCCTCTCGTGCCGAGCAAGGACCCCCAGCTCGTGCTCCTGCGCCACGGCGAGACGGAGTGGAGCGTGAGCGGCCAGCACACCGGCCGCACCGACATCGCGCTCACTCCCGCCGGCGAGGAGCAGGCCCGCACCGCGGGGCGAGCCGTCGCGGGGATCGAGTTCTCCGCCGTCTACACGTCGCCGCTCGAGCGCGCCCGCCGCACGGCCGCGCTCGCCGGCCACCCGGACGCCGTCGTCGACCCGGACCTCGCCGAGTGGGACTACGGGCCCGTGGACGGGCGCACCAGCGCCGACGTCGGCGGCCTCCTCGGCCACCCGTTCCAGATCTTCGACGACGGCGTGCGCGTGCTGCCGCCCGACCCGGAGCACGGCGACGGGCGCCCCGGCGAGCTGCTGGAGGACGTCGCGGCGCGCGCCCGGCGCTTCGTGGAGCGCGCCGACGCGACCCTGCAGGACGGCGGGAACGTGCTCGCCGTGGCCCACGGCCACCTGCTGCGCGTGCTCGCCACCGCCTGGCTCGGCATCGACCCGCGGTTCGGGTCGCGGCTCGAGCTCGGCACCGCCGCGATCTGCCAGCTCGGGTACGGCCACGACCTGCGCACCATCGAGGGCTGGAACCTCCCGCCGCACGTGTGAGCGGCCCTGCCGAGCCCTGAGCAGGGCCTCCGCACCCTGTCCGCCGTCTGGCACGATGTGCGCCATGGCGCTGAACGACGACGACCTCATCGACGGCGAGCGCGTGGTCATGGACCTGCACGAGCACGCGAAGGCCGTGGTGTGGCCCTTCCTGCTGCTGCTCGTGCTGCTCGTCGCCGCGGCGTTCTCGTTCGTCGTCCCGATGGACGACGTCGTCCGCTGGATCGTGCTCGGCCTGCTGCTCGTCGTCGCCGTCGTGTGGGTGCTCGTGCCGTGGCTCAAGTGGCGCACCACCTCGTGGACCGTCACCACCAAGCGCATCGCCATGCGCTCCGGCATCGTCACCCGAGTCGGGCGCGACATCCCGCTCTACCGCATCAACGACGTCGCGCTCGAGAAGGACCTCCTGGACCGACTGCTCGGTTGCGGCACCCTGCAGGTCTCCGACGCCACCGAGAAGGCGGGCATGGTGCTGCGCGACGTCCCGCGCGTCGAGCGCGTGCAGGTGCAGCTGCAGGAGCTGCTGCACGGCGCCGACGACGGCTCGGACGACGGCGAGTGGCCGCCGATCGAGCCGCCGCGCGGACGTCGTCGCTGAGCCTCCCCGGCTCCGTCAGGCCTGGCCCTTCGGCAGGGGCAGCGGCTCCATCCACTGGTCGTCGGCCGTGAGGTCGATGCCGAACTCGGACGCGAACCGCATCGTCGTGTCCACGAGGACGCCGTCGACCGACTCGTCGAGGCGGTAGACGCGGGCGCCCCGCAGGCGGTTGCGCTCCGCGCCGCTCAGCCCGTACGTGCCGAACCCGGTGTTGCCGGCGTAGCCCAGCAGCACTCCGTAGTAGCTGCCCGAGTACGTGTTGACGTGGTCGTGGCCGCAGAAGATGCCCTTGACGTCGCCGCGGTGCCGCACCGCCGAGAAGAGCCCGGAGTTGAACGGGCCGGGGCACTCCTCCTCGTTGCGCTCCCCCACGATCTGGTGGCGCGCGGCGCCGCGCTCGTGGTCCGCGGCGGTGCGGCCGTCGACGGAGCCGAACCACATGAACCGGTACTCCCACAGCGGGATGTGGATGAACATCAGCGACGGGATGGCGCGGCGGTACCGCTTCTCCAGCTCGACCGACGTGCGGTAGTACCAGTCCACCTGGTCCATGCGCACCCAGTCCCACGTCGGGTAGCCCGTGAAGTCCTGCCCGTCGATCGTGCCCGGCGCGTACCGACCCGAGTCGAGCAGCCACACGTTGAACGCCGGCTTCCCGTTCGTGCCGTCGATCAGCAGGTGCGAGTTGCCCTGACCGGTCACGCCCTTCGCCGTCGGGCCGTTCACGTTGTGGCGGTACGACCGGTAGAACGCGAGCATCTGCGCCTCGTCCACCCCGCTGCTGGGCGTCGAGTCCTCGTCGTGGTTGCCGAACGTGATCGCCCAGGGGATCTGGCGCTCCTCCATCGGCTGGGCGACGTTGTTCATCGCCTGCCGCATCTCCAGCGGGGTGTCGCAGCCACCCGTGATGTTGTCGCCGTTGAGGATCACCAGGTCCGGCCGCTCGTCGTCCAGCACCGCACGCATGAGCTCCAGCGTGCGGCGGTCGATCTTCTCGTCGTCCTGCGTGTCGTTGAACTGCACGATCGTGTACGTGCCGTCCTTGCGGAAGCGCAGCCGGGGGCCACGTGCGGCCCCCGGGGACGCGGCCGCCGACGGCGCCGCCGCCACGGCCGCCCCCGCCACGGCCGTGCCTGCCGCGCCCAGCCCGGTCAGGGTCATGAACGTGCGGCGGCCGAGCCCGTCCCGCTCGGCGTCGGGCCGATCGGGGGTGAGCCGGTCAGCGGCGGGCTGGTCAGTGGGGCGGGGCACGTCGACGTGCTCGTTCCGGTTCTCGGTCATGCCCCGGAACGTAGGAGGCCCAGGCGGCGCCGGATCCACCGGACGATGAACCTCCCGTGCACACGCGCCGAACAGCACGGGCCGCGGCCGGAAGGACCGGCCGTCAGAAGGGCGGCATGCCGTCCCGGTCGAGGCAAGGCCGGTCGGAGCGTGGCCGGGCCGCGACCCGCGGGTCCTGCGGCACCGGGTCGCGGGAGAACCGGTGCCCGGTGGGCGCGATCCAGGTGGTGCGGCCGCCGTCGGGGTCCCGCGCGACCTGCCAGCCCCCGACCGTCTTGGCCCGGTGGTGGATGCGGCACAGGGCGTGCAGGTTGCCGCCGTGGGTCTGCAGGGCGGCCGACGCGGGGTCGTACGGGTCGACGTGGTCGAGGTCGGACGTCGCGGCGGGCACCCGGCAGCCGGGGAACGTGCACGTGACGTCCCGGGCGACGACGGCCGCGCGGAGGGCCGCGCTCGGGCGGTAGGAGCGGGAGGACACGTCCGTCAGCACGCCGCTCGCCGGGTCCGTGAACACCCGCTGCCAGACGGCGTCCGGGTCGGACGCGAGCGCCCGCGCCATCGCCGCCGGGATCGGCCCGTGCCCCGCGAGGATCGCGGGCAGGTCGTCCGAGCCGAGCAGGGTCGACGCCGCCACCGTCACCCGGATGCCCGCCCCCGGGTGCGAGCGCCGCGGGGACGACGGCACGCCCACGTCGCCACGCGGCGGGGAGCCGCCGAGTGCGAGCCCTCCGGCGGCGGCCGGCCCGGTCACGTCCTCTCGGGACGCGAGCCCGCCGGTGGCGAGACCGCCGGTGACGAGGCCGCCGGTGACGAGGGCGGTGAGGGCGTCGGCGCGGCACTCGTCGAGCCGACGCGCCTCCCCCGGCGCACGGCGCATCGCGATCCCGGCGTCGTCGATGGCGGCGAACGCGCGGGCGGCGTCGTCCGCGGGCAGGGAGGCGGTGAGGTAGGCCATCGCGTCGTCGGCCGGCTCGAGCCGGACGAACCGCTCGGCGCGCGCGGCGCCGTACCGCGCCTCGGTGCCGTCCGGGTCTGCCTCGATCTCCGCCCGCCGCATGCGCGCGCGGATCTGCGGCGCGGTGAGGTGCTCGGCGTCGGGCAGCACCCCGGCGACGACCTCGCGACGGAGGTCGTCGGGCAGCCGGCCCGCGTCGATCAGGGCCTCCGCCTTGGGGCGGTCGACGACGCCCGCCGCGAGCGCGTCCGCCACCTCGGGCAGGCGAGCGGTCCCGTGCGCCACCGTGACGAGCTGCGCCGCCGCACGCCGGGTCAGCCCGAGGCGCGCCGCGACGGCGTCCGCCACGAACTCGTGCCGTGACGTCCCGCGCGTGCGCTCCAGCATCTCGGCCAGGACGCGCGCCGATCCCGCCTGCGCCCACGCGGCGACCCGCTCCCAGGCGGCCAGCACCTCGAGGATCGTGAAGTCGTCCAGCTCCGCCTCGTCCAGCGACGCCAGCGTGCCGGCCAGGTCCGGGCCCGCGGCCGCGTCGTCCAGCGCGGCGAGCAGCGGGCGCCCGTCGCCAGGGCCGGGAGCGCCGCCGACGAGCTCCCTGCCGACGAGCGTCCTCCCGTCGAGCACCGCAGGATCAATCGACAGGTGCAGGTCGGTGGCCCGGCCGACGACGGCATCACGGGGCTCACCCGGCACACGGTCGGCGACGTCGTCGGAGAGCAGCCCGGCGAGCGCGCGTTCGAGGACCGTCGGGGGGGGGCCCCGCGGGCGGGGGGGGGGGGGGGCGCGGGGGGGAGGGGGGCGAGCGGGGGGGGGGGGGGGGGGGGGCGGGCGCCCCCCCCCCGGCGGGCGCGGGGCGCCGCCCCGGCCGCCCCCCCCGCGGTCGGGCGGGGGCGCGCCCCCGTGGGCGGTTCCGGCGCGACCGGGGCACTGGCCGCGCCGGAACCGAACGCCCGAGGACGACGGTGCACGGCCGCGGGCGGCGCGGCTGTCGCTCCGTCATCTTCGAACATGTGTTCGAGAGTAGCGGCCCAGGACCGCTCTCACAAGGGCAGACACGGGTCGGCTCGTGGAGCGGCCCGCAGGATCCGTGATCGTGCGGTCGATCCGGTCGACGACGTGGGTCGGCGCGGTCTCCAGGCCGAGCGCGCCGACCTGCTCCTGGGTGAGGTGCGTGCGGGCGGCGTCCCGCACCTTCACCCGCATTCAGAGCAGGCCGTCCTCCTGCAGCACCCGCTGGGCGACGGCGAACGCGCGGTTCGCGCCCGGCACCGAGCAGTAGATCGCCGACTGGAGCAGGACCTCGCGGATCTCGTCCACGGTGAGGCCGTTGCGCACCGCCGCGCGCACGTGCAAGGCGAGCTCCTCCCAGTGCCCGCCGGCCACCAGAGCGGTGAGCGTGATCATCGAGCGGCTCCGGCGGTCGAGGCCGGGTCGTGTCCAGATCTCTCCCCACGCGTACCGGGCGACGAGGTCCTGGAAGTCCGCGGTGAACGAGGTCGTACCGGCGTCCGCCCGGTCGACGTGCTCGTCGCCGAGCACCGCCCGCCGCACCGCCGTCCCGTCGGCACGCCTCGGCTCGTCGCCGCGCCCGCCACCCGTCCCGCCGTCCGCCCTGCGTCCGAAACCTGCGTCGTGCCCGCCGTCGTGCCCTGTCGTCGTCATCGCGCCTCCCCCTCGCTCACGAGCTCGCGGACCAGGGTCGCGACGCGACCGGGCCACTCGGCGGGCGCGAGGTGCGCGGCGCCGTGGATCACGACCAGCCGCCCGCGGCGCACGCCGCCCGCGACCTGCGCGACGTCGTCGGGCGTCGTCGCCGGGTCGTCCGCGCCGGCGACGGCCACCACGGGGGCGTCGATCTCGCCGAGCCGGTCGCGGACGTCGAACCGGGACAGCGCGCCGCAGACGGCGGCGTAGCCGAACCGGTCCGCGTGCTGCAGGGACGCCAGGAGGCGGGTGCCGACGTCCGGCGCCCGTTCCAGGAACCCGGGCGCGAACCAGCGGCCGGCGGACGTGGAGACCTGCGTCGGCGTGCCCGCGGCCGCGACCAGCGCGCCGCGCTCGAGCCACGGGCCCGGGTCGCCGAAGCGGGCCGCCGTGCAGCACAGGACGGCGCCGCGCACGCGGCCCGGGGCGTCGAGGAGCAGCTGCTGCCCGACCGCGCCGCCCACGGACACGCCCGCGTACCAGCACGGCGCGCCCGGGTCCCCGCGCTCGGCCTGGACGGCGTCGACCAGCGCCCGCACCGCAGAGGACAGGTCGGCCACCGTCAGGTCGTCGAGCGACCCGGGTGCCACGGCCGGCGACGTGCCGTGGCCGGGCAGGTCCCAGCCGACGACGTCGAGGTCGTCGTCCAGCAGCGGGACGACGTCGTGCCACAGCGCCGTCACGGACGTGCCGAGCGACGGGCCGAGCACCAGCAGCGGGCGGGACGCGTCGCGCAGCGCGAACGCCGTCGCGCCCAGCTCGGGGGCGCTCATCGTTCCCCCGCCGCGCCCGACCCGGCGGGCGCGTGCCGTGCGAGCACCCGGTCCACGAGGGCCGCGGCCGCCCCCGTGTCCGCGGCCTCGTCGCCGGCGGCGCGCGCCCCGGCCGCCTCCTCGTCCCCGGGCTCCTCGTCACCGGCGTCGTCCGGCGCCGCCGGCCCGACCCCGAGCTGCTCGCGCAGGTTCCGCGCGACGGCCTCCTCGTCGACCTCGAGCCCCTCCAGCAGCTCCGCCGCGGAGTGCGCGGCCGCCACGGCGTGCCGGGCGAGCTGCTGGAGCGCGGGCCACTCGGCGTGCCACGCGCCGTCGGGCCGCTCGTCGACGGCCTGGCCCGCGGACGCCAGCACCTGCGCGGCCAGCGGCGGCGCGGCCAGCGCCGACCGGCGCACCAGCACCGACAGCACCGGGTTGTGCTTGTGCGGCATCGCCGACGACGCCCCGCGGCCCGGGGCGGCCGGCTCGCGCAGCTCGCCCACCTCGGCGCGGGCACCCACCAGGACGTCGGCGGCGACCGTGCCCAGCGCCGCGCACACCTCCGCGAGCCCCGCCGCCGCGCGGACCACCGGGAACCGCGTCACGTGCCACGGCCCCGCCGTCGTCGGCAGTCCGAGCTCCGCGGCCCACGCGTCGACGAGACGCAGCGCGCTGACGCTCGCCGGCGCGGTCTCGTCAGGCTCGACCGGCGAGGCTGCGAGGGTGCCGGCCGCGCCGCCGTAGGCGAGCGGGAGCGCGCGGGTCGCGTCGTCGAGCCGGGCACGCGCCTCGGCGACGCCCTGCAGCCACCCGGCGCAGCGGGCACCGAGGGTCGTGGGCACGGCGGGCTGGGTCAGCGTGCGGCCGAGGGCGGGCAGGTCACGGTAGCGGCGCGCGAGCCCGGCAGCGGCGGCGACGGCGCGCCCGAGGCCCGCGTCGGTGGCACGGGCGGCGTCACGCAGCACGAGGACGAGCGCGGTGTCGAGCACGTCCTGCGAGGTCAGCCCCGCGTGCACCGCCCCGACGACGTCGGCCACGGGCACCCCGGCCTCGACGGCGGGGCCGCAGCCGGACTCCACGGCCGCGCGCAGCCGGGCGAGCAGGGGGATCACGGGGTTGCCGCCGCCCGCGGCGTCGCGGGCGACCTCGGTCGCCAGGGCGAGCGCCGCGCCGTCGTCCGCCGCGAGCGCCACGACGGCCCGGTCCACGACGGGCACGACGGCGCCCGGCACGACGCCGCCCCGCGCCTGCGCGCGCACCCACGCGGCCTCCGCGGCGAGCATCGCGCGCAGCAC
The DNA here is from genome assembly GCF_042792715.1 of Isoptericola sp. NPDC056618. Lineage (NCBI taxonomy): Bacteria > Bacillati > Actinomycetota > Actinomycetes > Micrococcales > Promicromonosporaceae > Isoptericola > Isoptericola sp. NPDC056618. The sequence goes on from NZ_JBHTVZ010000018.1 coordinate 68,933, forward strand.
GGCGACGTCGTCGGTGACGGCGGCGGGCGAGCCGGGGGCGAGGTCCGCGCCAGGGGTGAGCAGGCCGACGTCAGGCACCTGGCCGCCCCTCGGGCGACGGCACCCCGGACAGGACCCGGCCGCTCGGGTCGGGCAGGTCGAGCGGGTCGGACGGCGGCCCGGCGGCGAGGCCGCGGACGACGCCGTGCGCGGCGTCGGGCGTCGCCTCGGGCGGGGCGTGGCCGGCGGTGCCCTGGCCGAGGTCGAGGAACACCGTCTCCCCCTCGCCCTGCAGGCGGACGTCGAACCGCAACGACCCGTCGGGCTCCCGCGCCGCGAGGAGCGTCGCGCGCCGCTCGGGCTCGAGGCCCGCGAGGAGCGGGTCGGCCGCGAGCGCCGCCTCCCCGCCCGTCGAGCCGTCGTCGGGCAGGTAGATCCGCGTGAACAACCGGTCGGTGAGTCCGCGCGCGAACACCGCGACGGCGATCATCGCGGGGCGGCGACGCCCGTCCGACGACGCTGTCGGGCCGGGCTCGAGCGTGCGGAACCAGTACCCGCCCTCGCGGTCGGTCACGGCGCGGCCCCAGCCGGTGAAGGTGCCGTCGCGCAGGATCGAGCCGCTGCGCCGCACGACGGCGCCCGACGGGTCGGCGTGCCAGATCTCCAGCAGCGCGTCGGGCACGGGCCGACCGGCGCCGTCGAGCACGCGGCCGTGCAGGCGCACCGCGCCGGGCGTCCCGGGGTCGACGAGCTCGTGGCCGCGGTCGTACGGCAGGGCGAAGCCGAAGAACGGGCCCACCGTCTGGCCGGGCGTCGGGCGCAGGCGCGGCGCGCGCCCGCGGCCCGGGCTGCCCGTCACGGCGTCACTCATCGTCGTCCTCCGGCCTCGTCGTCGTCCTCCGGCTCGGTCCAGGTGCGCTCGGCCCCCGACAGCACGATGTCCCACCGGTAGCCGGTGGACCACTCGTGCGAGGTGAGGGCGTGGTCGTAGACGGCGACGAGCCGGTCGCGCGCCCGCGGGTCGCGGACGGACTGGTAGATGGGGTCGAGGGCGAACAGCGGGTCGCCGGGGAAGTACATCTGCGTCACGGTGCGCTGCGTGAAGTCGGTGCCGAAGAGGGAGAAGTGGATGTGCGCGGGCCGCCACGCGTTCTGGTGGTTCTTCCACGGGTACGGCCCGGGCTTGATGGTGGTGAAGCGGTACCAGCCGTCGTCGTCGGTCAGCGTGCGCCCCACGCCCGTGAAGTTCGGGTCGATGGGCGCGGGGTGCTGGTCGTGCTTGTGGATGTAGCGGCCGCCCGCGTTGGCCTGCCAGATCTCCACGAGCTGCCCGCGCACGGGCCGGCCGGCGCCGTCGAGCACCCGGCCCGCGACGACGATCCGTTCCCCGGCAGGCTCCCCGCCGTGCTGCACGGTGAGGTCGGCCTCGAGCGCGCCGATGTCGCGCTCGCCGAACACCGGCGCCAGCAGCTCGATCGTCTCCGGGTCCGCGTGCCGCAGGTCCTTCGTCGGGTGCCGGAGCAGCGAGCTGCGGTACGGCGCGAAGTCGCGGACGGGCCCCGTCTCCTCGGGGCCGCTCGTGTCGCGCCGGTCCCGGTACGCCCGGTGGCTCGCCCGGATCTCGGTGGACAGCTCGGTCTGACTCTCGCTCATATCGCTCCTTCCGTGATGATGCCGCCCCAGCCGGTGTAGCCCTCCGCGAGGTAGCGCCGGCCGGCCTCGGACGCGACGAGCGTGCGCAGCTCCGCGAGCCGGCGACGACGCTCGAAGCCGGACTCGCCGGGGTGGGTGTGCAGCATCCGGCTCATCCACGCGGAGAAGTGCTGAGCCCGCCACACCCGCTCGGAGACGCGGCGGCCGTACTCGTCGAGCGCTTCGTCGCTCCCGCCGCGGGCGAGCCAGCGGCTGAGCACGTCGTGCAGCACGACGACGTCGGCGAGCGCGAGGTTGAGTCCCTTGGCGCCGGTGGGGGGCACGGTGTGCGCGGCGTCGCCGGCGAGCAGCATCCGGCCGTGCCGCACGGGCTCGACGACGGACGACCGGAACCGCAGCACGGACCGCTCCTGCACCGGTCCCTCCAGCAGGCGGAACCCGTCCGCCCCCGCGACGCGGCGCTGCAGCTCGTGCCAGACGCGGTCGTCGGACCACCCCGCGGGGTCCTCGTCGGGGTCGCACTGGAAGTAGAGGCGCTGGTGCGTGTCGGTGCGCTGGCTGATGAGGGCGAAGCCGTGCTCCGACGTCGTGTAGACGAGCTCGGGGGCGCTGCGCGGCGCCTCCACGATGACGCCGAACCAGGCGTACGGGTACTCGTGCACGAAGTGCCGCCGCACGTCCTCGGGCAGCGAGTGACGGCAGGCGGAGTGCGAGCCGTCCGCGCCCACGAGGACGTCGCAGCGCAGCTCGCGCTCCGTCCCGTCAGGTCCGCCCTCGGTGTCGGTCCACCGCACGCCGGGGTTGTCGGTGTGGATGTCCAGCACCTCGGTGACGGACGCCTGCCAGCGGACGTCCGTGCCGGTCTCGGCCGCCCGGTCGGCGAGGTCGGTGAACACCTCCGTCTGCGGGTACAGCCAGACGGCACTGCCGGTGAGGCCGTGCAGGTCGATGCGGTGAGACTCGCCGTCGAACCGCAGCGCGATGCCGTCGTGCCGGTCGCCCTCGCGCAGCACCCGGTCCATCCCGGCGTCGACCAGGGTGGACACGGAGCTCGCCTCGAGGATGCCGGCGCGGGTGGTGCGGTAGATCTCGTCGCGGGAGCGGGACTCCAGCACCACGTGGTCGATGCCCGACGTGTGCAGCAGGTGCGACAGCAGCAGCCCCGCCGGCCCGCCGCCGACGATCGCGACGCGCGTCCGCTCTGTCGTGGCCGGAGCGGTCATCGCGCCCCTCCCAGGGAGAGCCCGAGCAGGTCCTCCAGCTCCGCGTGCCCGACCCCGAACCGCTCGACGACCGTGGCACCCCCTCGCCCGTCCCGACCCGCGCCGACGTCGAGCACCGCCCGGTCGCTGTAGACGCGCGACACGCAGCCGACGCCGGTGAGCGGCAGCGTGCACTGCTCGACGAGCTTGGGCGCCCCGTCCTTGGTCAGCAGGGTCATCATCACCACGGTCCGCCGGGCGCCGACGGCGAGGTCCATCGCGCCGCCGACGGCGGGGACGGCGTCGGGCGCGCCCGTCGACCAGTTGGCCAGGTCGCCCCGCACGGACACCTGGAACGCGCCCAGCACGCACACGTCGATGTGGCCGCCGCGCATCATCGCGAACGAGTCGGCCTGGTGGAAGTAGGACGCCCCCGGCAGCTCGGTGACCGGCACCTTGCCCGCGTTGATGAGCTCCGGGTCCGCGTCGCCCGGCGCGGGTGCCGGGCCCATCCCCAGCATCCCGTTCTCCGTGTGCAGCGTGACGCCGGAACCGGGCGGCAGGTGGTCGCCGACGAGCGTCGGCAGGCCGATCCCCAGGTTCACGTACGCGCCGGCCGGGATGTCGGCGGCGACGCGCGCGGCGATCTGCTCGCGTGTCAGGGGTCCGATGGTCCGGGCCGAGGCCGTCATGCCCCCACCCCCGCGATCGCCGTCGTGCTGTCGAGGGCGACGACGGCCTCGACGTAGATGCCCGGCGTCACGACCGCCTCCGGGTCGAGCGCGCCCGCGGGCACGACGTCGCGCACCTGCGCCACGGTGCGCGCCGCGGCCGTGGCCATCACCGGCCCGAAGTTGCGCGCGGTGCGCCGGTAGACGAGGTTGCCGGCCGTGTCCGCGCGGTGCGCCTTGACCAGCGCGACGTCCGCCCGGAGGGGGGTCTCCAGCACCATCGGCACGCCGTCGAGCACGCGCGTCTCCTTGCCCTCGGCGAGGGGCGTGCCGTAGCCCGTGGGCGTGAAGAACGCGCCGATCCCGGCGCCGGCGGCGCGGATCCGCTCGGCCAGGTTGCCCTGCGGCACCAGCTCCAGCTCGATGCGGCCCGCACGGTACGCGGCGTCGAAGTGCCACGAGTCCACCTGCCGCGGGAACGAGCAGACGATGCGGCGCACCCGCCCGTCGCGGACCAGCCGCGCCAGGGCGTCGTCGCCGTTGCCCGCGTTGTTCGACACGACGACGAGGTCGCCCGCGTCCGACGCGAGCAGCGCCTCGATGAGCTCCACCGGCTGCCCGGCCGGGCCGAAGCCGCCGATCATCACGGTCGCGCCGTCCGGCACCTCCCCCAGCGCCTCGCGCGCCGTCTCCGCCACCCGCGTCATGCCGCACCGCCCCCTGTGCCGCCCGCCCCGCCGACGTTCTCCAGCACGACGGCGGTGCCCTGCCCGACGCCGATGCACAGCGCCGCCACGCCCCACCGCGCGCCCGAGGCCCGCAACCGCCGCGCCAGCGTGCCCAGCACCCGCGTGCCCGACGCGCCCAGCGGGTGGCCCAGCGCGACCGCCCCGCCCCAGCCGTTGAGGATCGCCACGTCACGGGTCGGGGAGTCGAGGAACGCGGCGTCGTCGTCCACGCCCCACGCCTGCGCGCAGACCAGCGACTGCGCGGCGAACGCCTCGTTGAGCTCGACGGCGCCGACGTCGCCCCATCCGATGCCGGAGCGCTCCAGCGCTCGGTTCACGGCCTCCACGGGCGCGGCGCCGAAGTACTGCGGCTCCCCCGCGACGGTCGCCCGGCCCGCGATACGCGCGAGCGGCTCCAGGCCGGTGAGCGCCGCGGCGCGCTCCGACCCGATCAGCGCCGCCGACGCTCCGTCCGACAGCGGGGACGCGTTGCCCGCGGTGACCGTGCCCCCTGCCGCTCCGTCGGACGGGTCGCGGAACGCCGGCGCCAGGGCGGCCAGCTTCTCGAGGGTGGTGTCGGGGCGGATCGCCTCGTCGTGGAGCAGGTCCGTGCCGGGGTACGGCGTCACCAGGTCGTCGTAGCACCCGTCCTCCCAGGCCCGCGCGGCCAGCAGGTGGCTGCGCAGCGCGAAGGCGTCCTGCCGCTCGCGGGACACGCCGTGCTTCTCGCGCAGCCGTTCGGTGGCCTCGCCGAGGGAGACGGTCCAGTCGGGCTCCATGCGCGGGTTCACCAGCCGCCAGCCGAGCGTCGTGGAGACGAGCGCGGCGTCGCCCGCGGGGTACGGCCGGGACGGCTTGGGCAGCACCCACGGCGCCCGCGACATGGACTCGACGCCGCCCGCGACGACGACGTCCGCGTCCCCCGTCTCGACCGCACGGGCCGCCTGCACCGCGGCCTCCAGCGACGACCCGCACAGCCGGTTCACGGTCGCCCCGGGCACGGTCAGCGGCAGGCCCGCGAGCAGCACGGCCATGCGCGCGACGTCCCGGTTCTCCTCGCCCGCGCCGTTCGCGTTGCCGAGGATCACGTCGTCGATCACGGCCGGGTCGAGCGCGGGCGCGCGCCGGACCTGCTCGCCGACGACGAACGCGGCCAGGTCGTCCGGCCGCACGCCCGCGAGCGCCCCGCCGTACCGGCCGAACGGCGTCCGCACCGCGTCGTAGACGTACGCGTCGCGGGTCATCGGATCCTCATCAGGTCGTCCTCGATCCGCTTCGCGGCGGCCAGCAGCGGCGGCACGATGTCGTCGCGGATCTCGGCGACGTCGCCGCGCCGCACGGGCGCCGAGACGTTGACGGCCGCGACGACGTCGCCGCGCGCGTCGTGCAGGGGGGCCGCGACCGAGCGCAAGCCCTCCTCGAGCTCCTGGTCCACGAGGGCCCAGCCCTGCTCGCGCGCCCGGTCCAGCTCGGCGCGCAGCGCGGCGGGCGTGGTCACGGTGCGCGACGTGAGCGCGGGCAGCTCGGCCGCGGCGAGGAAGGCGTCGCGCTCGCCGTCCGGCACGTGCGCGAGGATCGCGCGCCCCATCGACGTGGCGAACGCCGGGAAGCGGGTGCCGACACGGATGGCCGCCGACATGATCCGGTGCGTCGCGACGCGCGCCACGTAGACGATGTCCGCCCCGTCGAGCACGGCCACCGACGACGACTCCCCCACCTCCTGCGACAGCCGCTCCAGGTGCGGCGCGGCGACCTCCGGCAGCGTGAGGCTGGACAGGTACGCGTAGCCCAGGTCGAGGACGGCGGGCCGGAGCGCGAACTCCCGGCCGTCGGTGCGCACGTACCCGAGGTCCACGAGGGTGTGCAGGAACCGGCGCGCCGACGCCCGGCTCAGCCCCGTGACGCGGGCGACGTCGCTCAGCGTGAGCGACGGCCGCTCCGCGCCGAACGCGCGGATCACCGCCAGCCCCCGGTCGAGCGACTGGACGAACTCGCCCGACCGCGCCGTCGTCTCCTCGGTGACCTCTGCCCGGGGGTCCTCCGTGCTCTCCATGGGCTCAGCCTGCATGGGTCAGCCTCGCGTCGGCGAGCGAGCGCACTCCCAGCTTGGCCTGCTGCACCAGCTCGTAGACGTGGGTGCGCAGGCGGGCGAACTCGGGGGCGCCGCGGGTGTCGAGCTGGTCCCGCTCGGCGCCGAGGTCGACACGCACGTCCTCCAGCAGCACGGTCGGCCGGGCGGACAGCACCAGCACGCGCTCGCCCAGGTAGATCGCCTCGTCGATGTCGTGGGTGACGAAGACGACCGTGACGCCGAGGCGCTGCCACAGGGCGCGGACCAGGTCCTCGAGCTCGAAGCGGGTCTGCGCGTCGACGGCCGCGAACGGCTCGTCCATGAGCAGCACCTGCGGCTCGTACGCGGCCGCCCGGGCGATGGCGACGCGCTGCTGCATGCCGCCCGACAGCTGCCACGGGTACGAGCGGGCGACGTCCGCCAGGCCCACCGCCTCGAGCGCCTCGCCGACGAGCCGCGCCCGCTCCGCGCGGGGCAGGCCCTTCTCCTTGAGCGGCAGCTCGACGTTCTGCACCACCGTCATCCACGGGAACAGCGAGCGCCCGTACTCCTGCAGCACCACCGCCATGCCCTGCGGCGGCCCCATCACGGGCGACCCGGCGAGGACGACGTCGCCCGACGTCGCGGGCAGCAGGCCGGCGAGGCAGCGCAGCAGCGTCGTCTTGCCCGCGCCGGACGGGCCGACGACGCACACGAGCTCGCCCTCGGCGACGTCGAACGACAGGTCCTCGATCGCCTCGACCGGGTCGCCGCGACCCGTGTAGACCTTGCGCAGTCCGCGGACCTCGAGCATCGCGTTCAACTGGTCACCTCCACGATCTAGGCACCTCCACGTTGGGCCTGCAGGTACCCGTGGTACCAGGCGAGGACCGCGCCGGTCGCGATCCGGAAGACGAAGGACAGGAGCACCCCGAGCAGGCCGAGCATGATGACGCCGCTCCACATCTCGGGGATGGCGAAGCTGCGCTGGAACTGCACCACCGAGAAGCCGAGGCCGTCCTTGGCCGCGAACATCTCGCTGATCACCATGAGGATGATCGCGATCGACAGCGCCTGCCGGGCGCCGGTGACGATCTGCGGGCTCGCGCCCGGAAGCATGAGCCGCCGCACCCGCCCCCACCGGCCGAGGCGGAACGCCCGGGCCGTGTCCTTGAGCACGGGGTCGAGGCCGCGCACCCCCTCGACCGTGTTGAGGAGGATGGGCCACAGGGCGCCGGTCGCGATGACGAACACCCGCATCGACGTGCCGACGCCGAGGAACAGCATGAGCACCGGCACCATGACCGGCGGCGGGATGGCGCGGAAGAACTCCAGCACCGGCTCGGCGAACTCCCGCAGGGGGCGCACCGCGCCGATGAGCACGCCGAGGGTGACGCCGATGACGAGGGCCGCCGCGTAGCCGACGAGCAGCCGGCCCAGGCTCGGCAGGATGTCCTGCACGAAGCTCGTGTCCGCGAACGTGTCGCCCGAGAACCACGTGGGGCCGAACGTCGCGAGGATCTCCGACAGCGGCGGGTTGAACGGCGACACGCTGTCCGCCGTCGCGACCCACCACGCCGCGAGCAGCAGCAGCGGCAGCCCGACGGCGTAGAGCACGGACCGGACGGCGCTCATGCCGTGACCTCCCCTCGGACGGCGGGGTGCCAGAACAGCGCACGGTGCTCCAGCGCGCGGGCCAGCAGGTTGACCGCGACGCCGAGCAGCCCGGTCACGACGACCAGCGCGTACATGGACGGCACGGCGCCCGACTCCCGCGCGACGGCGAGCAGCTTGCCGATCCCCGGGGTGCCGATGAGCATCTCGCCCGTCACGGTGAGGATGAGCGCCACCGCGGCGCCGAGCCGCAGGCCGGTCATGACGTAGGGCAACGCCGTCGGCCAGACCAGCGTGCGCACCCGGGCGAGCACGGAGAACCGGTACGAGCGGGCCGTGTCGCTCGCGACCGGGTCCACGTCCTGCACGCCCGCGAGCACCTGCACCAGCACCTGCCAGAAGGACGCGTACACGACCAGCAGCAGCGTGGCCTGCATCCCCGTGCCCCACAGCAGCACCGCGATCGGGATGAGCGCCACCGACGGCACCGGCCGCAGGAACTCGATCGTCGACGCCGTGGCCGCCCGCAGGAACGGCACCGTCCCGATCACGACGCCGAGCACCACGCCCGCGACGACGCTGATCGCCAGACCCGTGATCCACGTGACCAGCGTGTCGCCGAGCGCCGTCCAGAACTCCGGCGTCTGCACGCGCTCCACCAGCGCGGCGAGGATCTCGGTCGTCGGGGGCAGGAAGTCCGGGTTCACCAGACCCGTCGACGGCACCACCTGCAGCACCACGAGCAGGGTCACGACGCCCGCGGTGCCCAGCCAGGCCGCCCGGTGTGCCAGGGGACGACCCCTGCTCATGGCATCAGGGCGGAGACGTCGACGGGCTCCTCGAAGATGCCGTACTGCTCGCCGAGGTCGGCGAGGAGCTGCAGCTGCGCCTGGTCGAGGTCCGGCGTGAAGCGCGGCATGACCATCGCGTCCTTCACGGCCGGGTCGATCTCGGTGTACGAGTCGAGCACGGCCCGCGTCTCGTCGGGGTGCTCCTCGGCGTACGAGAGGGACTCCTTCAGCGCGGCGGTGAACGCGTCCACGGTCTCGGGGTCCTTCGCGATCTGCTGCTCGGACGTGAAGTACGCCGCGATGAGGAGGTTCGGGTCCACCTCCGCGTAGTTCCAGCTCACCGGCTCGGCGCCGGACTGCAACGCCCGGGTGAGGTGCGGCTCGAGGATCCAGGCGGCGTCGACCTGACCGCTCTCCACCGCGGCCGGCATGTCGGGGAAGCCCATCTCGACGAACTCGACCTTCGACGCGTCGCCGCCCGCGGCGTCGACCACCGCGCTCACCGTCGTGTCACCGATGTTGTTGAGCGTGTTGACGGCGACGGTCTTGCCGGCCAGGTCGGCGGCGTCCTCGATCCCGGAGTCCGGCATCGCGACGACGGCCGCGAAGTCCTTGCCGACCTCGCCCGTCGTGAGGTTTCCGGGGGCCACGACCTTGAGCGGCAGGCCCTGCTGCGACGCGAGCAGCAGCGACGTGACGTTGCTGAACCCGAACTCGTACTCGCCGCTCACGACGGCCGGCACGATGGCGGCGCCGCCCTGCGCGAGCTCGAGGGTGACGTCGAGGCCCTCGTCCTCGAAGAACCCCTGCTCCACGCCGAGGTAGACGGGCGCGACGTCCACGATCGGGATGACCCCCACCGTGACCGGCGTCAGCCCGCCGTCCCCGGACGCCGCCGGTTCGGGGTCGCCCGACGAGCCGCTGCACGCGGCCAGGGCGAGGGCTGCCGCCGCGGCGACGGCGGCGGGGACGGTGCGGCGCGCGGCGAGCTTCCCGGCAACCTTGTTCTTCCCGAGCACGGTGTTCTCCCTTGAACGGTCCGGACCGGAGCGGGCCGTCATCGGTCCGTTCTCCGAACGAGTGTGCTGAGAGTGAACATAGCGGCGCCCGCCCCGGCGGGTCAACGGTCGCCACGACGACGGCGTGACGGCGGGCAGGCGCAGGTTCCCGTGCGCGGGGGACACGGTTCCCCCGCACGGGGGAAGCCCCCGCGCCCCGGCGGCGCGAGCGTGGGAGCACACCCGCCCAACCGACCGGAGGCAGCACGATGACCAGCACATCCGTCCCCCGCGACGTCCCCCGGCGCGGCGCCGGGACCGGCGCCGTCCCACCCCCCGTCGACGCGCCGCCGGACCGGCGGCTCGCGGGCGCCGCGCTCGCGGCGTCGGCCGCCACCGCGGCCGTGCTCGGCTGGTTCCTCGCCCGGCCGGAGATCGACCCCCTGCTGCCCGACGGGCGGATGCTGGGCGCGGAGCTCGTCCCCGCGGCGTCGCTCGAGCTGTTCCTGCTCGCGGCCGCCCTGCTCGGCGTCGTGACCGCGGCCGCCGCGCTCGCCCGCCCCACCGCCCGCGCCGCGGGGCGGCTCGTGGCGCCCGTCGGCGTCCTCGAGGTCGTCGCGTTCGGCCTGCTCGCCCAGGGGTCGGGCACGCTCCCCGCCGCGGGCTACCTCGTGTCGTTCGCGGTCCCCGTGCTCGCCGTGTGGGCGGGCGTTCAGGTGTTCCGCACCCGCCCCGCACGGCGGCTGCCGCTCGCCGCCGTCGCGGCGCTCGCCGTCGTCGGCGTCGTCGTCGGCCGCGACGCGTTCGTCGACTGGTGGGGCGCCATCACGTCGGGGCTCGCGCGCGAGCCGTGGGCGCTGCCGTCCGTGCTGCTGCCCCTCGCGACCGCCGCGGCCTGGGCCGGGCTCGTCGCCGTCCGCGCCTGGAGGCGCGGGTCGCTGCGGACCGCCACCGCCTGGGTCACCCGGCACCGGCGGCTGTTCACGATCGTCGCCGCGCTCGGCCCGCTGCCCTACGCGCTCGCCCGCGCCACCTGGCTCACCCCGTGGCCGGCCTTCGCCGGCCCCGCGGAGGAGCTGACCCTCCCGGTCCGCATCCAGGGCCTGTCGCTCTCGAGCGGCGCCTGGCTCGGCATCGTCCTCACGCTCGGGTTGATCCTGCCGTGGGGCGAGCGCCTGCCGCGCTGGTTCGGCCGTCGCGCCGGCCGCCCGGTGCCGCCGGCCGCCGCCATCGTGCCCGGCGGGGTCGTCGCCGTCATGCTCTGCGGCGCCGCCGTCCCCATGGTCGTCATGATGGGCTGGGCCGGGGCCCTCTACTTCCCCGCCTGGTTCTGGGGGCCCGCGCTCGCCCTCGCCGTCTGGGGGTACGCGGGTCACCGGTACGGGGTCGAGGACGGGCTCGACGGCGGCGCCGAGGACGCCCGCGGGGTCAGCGACCCAGGGACTTCTCGGCCCGCTCCCGCAGCTCGTCGCTGAGCCGCACCTCGCCGCCGTCGTGGGCCACCAGCAGGGCCTTCGCGACGTCGGCGAGGTCGGACGCCCCGTCGAGCCGGTTGTACGCCCCGAACCAGTCAGCCAGCGTCACACCGTGCGCCGGCCGGCGCACCACCTCGACCTCGTCCCCCGCGCCCAGGTCGCCGTTCTCGACGACGCGCAGGTACGCGCCCGTCCGGTTCGCCTCGGTGAACCGGCGCACCCAGCGCGGCGGCGAGTCCAGACGGCGGGCGAACGTCTGGCACGGCACGCGAGGCTGCGTCACCTCCAGGAGGGTCGTGCCGATCCGCCACTGCTCCCCGACGACCGCGCGGCTCACCTCCAGGCCGCGGGTGCGCAGGTTCTCCCCGAACAGCCCCGGCGTGACCTCGTAGCCCAGCTCGGCGCCCCACACCTCGGCGTCCTCCTGGGCGTAGGCGTACACCGCCTGGTCGAGTCCGCCGTGGTCCTTGCGGTCCGCCTGGACGTCCGCGTACAGCCCGTACGGGCGGGCCTTGACCCGCCCCTCCACGGGGCGCTTGTCGATGGCGGTGACGCCCACCGTCCCGGCGTCGGGCAGGAGGGCGAACACGCGGCAGACGGCGAGGAGCTCGGGCACGGCAGCATTCTGTCAGGTCACCTACCGTGGTCCCGTGAACCAGCGCACCGAGAACCTCCCCCATGTCGTGGTCGTCGGCGGAGGGTTCGGCGGCCTCGCCGTCGTGAAGGCGCTCGCGAAGGCGCCGGTGCGGGTCACGCTCGTCGAGCGGCGCGTGTACAACACGTTCCAGCCGCTGCTCTACCAGGTCGCCACCGGCGGGCTGAACCCCGGCGACGTCACCTACTGGCTGCGCGGGCTGCGGCTGAAGCAGAAGAACCTCCGGGTGCTGCACGAGCACCTGGTCGGCATCGACCACGACGCGCGCACCATCCGCCTCGCCAACGACGAGACGATCGCCTTCGACCACCTCGTGCTCGCCAACGGCGTCACCGTGAACTTCTTCGACACCCCGGGCGCCAAGGAGAACGCGTTCGGCATGTACTCGCGGTCGCAGGCGCTGCGGATCCGCGACCAGCTCTTCATCCGGCTGGAGAACTCCGCGTTCACGCCCGAGACCGACGACGGCCTGCGCGTCGTCGTGGTGGGCGGCGGCGCCACCGGGGTCGAGGTCGCTGGGGCGCTCGCGGAGCTGCGCACCGCCGGGCTCGCGCCCGCCTACCCCGAGATCCACGGCGACGCGTTCGAGATCACCGTCGTGCAGCGCGGCACCGAGCTGCTCAAGGCGTTCCACCCGAGCCTGCGCGAGTACGCCGCGCAGGAGCTCGGGCACCGCGGCGTGAGGCTGCACCTGGGGGCCGGCGTCGCGGAGGTGCTGCCCGACGCGGTCGTGCTCACCGACGGCACCCGCATCCGCGCCGACCTCACGGTGTGGTCCGCGGGCGTCGGCCCGCACCCCGAGGTGGACGACTGGGACCTGCCGCGCCGGAAGGGCGGCCGCATCGCCGTCGGCCCCGACCTCCAGGTCGAGGGACGGCCCGGTGTCTTCGCGATCGGCGACATCGCCGAGACGCCCGACTGGCTGCCGCAGCTCGCCCAGCCCGCCATCCAGGGCGGCCAGCAGGTGGCGCGCAACATCCTCGCGCTGCTCGAGGGCCGCGCCACCGAGCCGCTGAGCTACCACGACAAGGGCACGATGGCGGTCATCGGCCGCCGCGCCGCGATCGCCGAGATCACGCTGCCCGTGACGTCGAAGATGCTGCGGCTCACGGGCGGGCTCGCCTGGCTCGTGTGGCTCTTCGTGCACATCATGTCGCTGGTCGGGCCCCGCAACCGCGTCACGACGCTCGCCGGCCTGGTCACCCGGTACGGCTTCCCGTTCCACCGCCGGCCCATCCCGATCGTCGGCGACGTGCCCACGATCCGGCCGTCGAAGCCGGACGACGACCCGGACGCCGCTAGCGGGCGGCGCGCACCCGGCGAGTGACGGCGTAGACCGCGAGGATCACGACGACCAGCCCGCCGGTGGCGGCGAGCTGGGCGCGCGCCGCCGGGTCGGAGAGCATGAGCCCGGCCAGCGCGACGAGACCCGCCAGCGTGACCCACGTGAGGTACGGGTAGCCCCACATGCGCAGCCGCATCGGCTCGCCGGCGCGCGCGGCGTCGGCCTCGAGGCGCGGCCGCAGGCGCAGCTGGGAGATCGTGATGAGCAGCCACACGACGAACAGCGCGGAGCCGACCGCGTTGAGCAGGATCGTGAGGATCTGCGCGGGCAGCAGCCAGTTGAGGCCCACCGCCACGACGCCGAAGAACACGGACACGAGCACCGCCACCCACGGCACCTCGCGGCGCGAGACCCGGGTGGTGGCGGGCGGCGCGTCGTCGCGCTGGCCGAGGGAGAAGAGCATCCTCGACGTGCCGTAGACGTTCGCGTTGAACGCGCTGAGCAGCGCCAGCACCACGACGACCTCCATGAGCCGCGCGCCGCCGTCGAACCCGGCGAGCTGCAGCACGGACACGAACGGCGACTCCAGCGCCGCGGCGTCGTCCCAGGGGATCAGCGCGACGATGACCGCGACCGAGCCCACGTAGAACAGCAGGATCCGCCACACGATGGTGCGGGTGGCGCGGGCGACGGCGGTGCGCGGGTCACGGGCCTCGGCGGCCGCGATCGCGACGATCTCGATGCCGCCGAACGCGAAGACGACGGTGAGCAGGCCCGCCGCGATGCCCGCCCAGCCCGCCGGGGCAAAGCCGCCGTGCGCGGCCCAGTCGCCCAGCACGCTGCCGGTCACCGGGATGACGCCGACGACGATGAGGACGCCCACCACGAGGAACGCGAGGATCGCGGCCACCTTGATCGCCGCGAACCAGAACTCCGACTCGCCGAACTGCCGCACGCCCACGAGGTTGATGCCGCCCAGCACCACCACGACGACGGCCGCCACGACCCACTGCGGCACGTCCGGCCACCAGCCGCTGACGATGCCCGCGACGCCCGTCACCTCGACGCCCAGCACCATGATCAGCGTGAACCAGTACAGCCAGCCCAGCAGGAACCCGGCCCAGCGGCCCAGCGCCGCCTCCGCGTAGACGGAGAACGAGCCGGACGCGGGCAGGGCCGACGCCATCTCGGCGAGCATCCGCATCACGAGGACGACGAGCGCGCCCGCGATGGCGTAGCTGACCAGGACGGCGGGGCCCGCGGTCGCGACGCCGACACCGGCGCCGAGGAACAGGCCCGCCCCGATCGCGGAGCCGAGGCCCATCATCGTCAGGTGGCGGGTGCGCAGGCCGTGCGCGAGTCGTGCCTCGTGCGCCGTCGTGCCGGGATCCGTGGGGGTGCTCACGGCCGACCACGCTAACCCGCCCCGCCGAGTTGTCAGGACCAGGACCACGAATACCCGGGCGTGGCCCTGACAGCTCGCGGGGAGCGCTACTTCGTCGCGACGTCCCGCCGGCGGAAGCCGACGAACGCCAGCACGACCAGCACCAGCGCGACGGCGCACAGCCCGCCGACGTGGCCCCAGTCGACGTCGCCGGAGAGCGAGTCCGGCACCCACCAGAACGGCGAGATCTTCTGCGCCCACTCCGGGATGTGGAACAGGCCCGCGAACAGCGCGACGACGATCGCCCACTCGAGCAGCACCCACGAGAGCGAGGCCGCCCGCGGAGCCCACGCGTACACCGCCGCGGTGACGCCGACGAACACGGCGAGCGCCGGCAGGTACAGCAGGCCCGCCCCGAGGATGGCGCCGAAGGACGGGTCCGACAGCCCGGTGAGCACCGCGCCGGCCGCGCCCGCGGCGACGCCCACGACCAGGACGACCACGGTGGCGGCGGAGCTGAGGCCCAGCGTGGCGCCGAACCACCGGCCCCGGGCGACCGGCGTCGCGAGCACGTACTCGGCCCGACCGGCGTCCTCCTCCGCCTTGGCGCGCAGCATCGCGACGATGCCGTACACGGCCGCGCCGAGGGCGGCGTAGAGCACGATGATGCGCAGGAACCCGGCGACCGGGTCGCCCGCGCCGAGGACGGACGCGTAGACGGGGTTGTCCTGAAGGGTCTTGGTCAGCTCGGGCACGTCGGACGCGACGGTCCCCATCGCGAGCCACATGATCCCCAGGCCGAGCGCCGTCCACAGCAGGGCCATGCGCTGCTGCACCCAGGCGAGCGCGCCGGGCGAGCGCAGGCTGGGCAGGGCGTCGGGGCGCCCGGGACGGTCGGGCACGAGCCCCGCCCCGAAGTCGCGGCGAGACGCGAGGGACGACGCCGCGAGCAGGAGGAGGACGATCACGACCACGCCGATCGCCGCCGGCCACCAGCGCAGGTCGACGAAGGCGCGCATCTGCTGCGCCCACCCGATCGGCGACAGCCAGGACGCCCAGCTGCCGCCCGGCTCCTGCATGTTGCCGATGGTGCCCACCGTGAAGGTCGCGCCCAGCACCGCCATCGACAGACCGGTGGCCCCGCGCGAGTGCTCGGTGACCTGGGCGGCGACCAGCGCGACGGCGCCGTAGGTCAGCGCGGCGACGGCGATGCCGCCCGTCATGCCGATCGCGTCGGTGAGGTCGAGGTCGTCGGCGGCGAGCACGGCGGCGGACAGCACCGCGATGACGGCGTTGACGACCAGCACGACGAACAGCGCCGCGACCACGGCCGCGTGCCTCCCGACCGCGGCGGCGCGCACCAGCTCGGACCGGCTGGACTCCTCCTCGGCGCGGGTGTGCCGCACCACCTGGAGGATGCTCATCACGGCCAGCGCGATCACCACCCACAGGGTGAGCTCGTTCGCGAGCGCCGGGCCCACCGTGTAGTCGTCCGTGCCGTACCCGGGGCCGGTCATCGCGACCATCGCCGGCGACGACACCAGCGCGGCCCGGACGGCCTGCCCCTCGGAGTCGTCCAGCATGGTGGTGTACTCCGGCAGCGACCCGAGGTACAGCAGCGGGATCCCGAGGCTCCAGACCAGCAGCCGCACGCGGTCGCGGCGCAGGATGAAGCGCACCAGGCTCCAGGTGCCGGTGAGCGTGGTGCCGCCGCGCACGGGTTCGGCCCGGTGCAGCGGAGGGGCGGCGGTGACGGCGCTCATCGTGCGCCCGCCTTGGTGCGGGCGCCGCTCGTGCCGGGGGCGCCGACCTGCACGCCGTCGGCGGCGAGCTCGTCGCCGTAGTGCCGCATGAACAGCTCCTCCAGCGACGGCGGCTGCGCGGTGAACGAGCGCACGCCGAGGGCGGACACGGCGGGCAGCACGCGGCCCATCTCGGAGTTGTCGACGTCGAACGTCACGCGGACGCCCTCGCCGTTCGTCGTCGTGGCGAGGTCGTGCACGCCCGCCATCGCGCCGATCGGCGACGGGTCGCCGTCGACGACGGCGGTGACGGCCGAGCGCGTGAGGTGGCGCAGGTCGTCGAGGGTGCCGGACTCCACCGCCCGGCCGTTCCGGATGATCGTCACGGTGTCGCAGACCTTCTCGACCTCGCTGAGGATGTGGCTCGACAGCAGCACGGAGGTGCCGGCGGCCTTGGCCTCGCGCACCTGCTCGGTGAACACGGCCTCCATGAGGGGGTCGAGGCCCGACGTCGGCTCGTCGAGCACGAGCAGGTCGACCTGTGACACGAACGCCGCGACGAGCGCGACCTTCTGCCGGTTGCCCTTGGAGTACGTGCGGGCCTTCTTGGTGGGGTCGAGCTCGAACCGCTCGAGCAGCTCGGCCTTGCGCTTCTTGTCGGGCCTGCCGCGCAGGCGGGCGAGGTAGTCGATGGCCTCGCCGCCGGTGAGGTTCGGCCAGAGGGACACGTCGCCGGGCACGTAGGCCAGACGGCGGTGCAGCGCGACGGCGTCGCGCCAGGGGTCGCCGCCGAGCAGGCGGGCGCTGCCGGAGTCGGAGCGCAGCAGGCCGAGCAGCACGCGGATGGTGGTGGACTTCCCGGCGCCGTTCGGGCCGAGGAAGCCGGCCACCTGCCCGGCCTCGACGGTCAGGTCGAGCCCGTCGAGGGCCAGGACGGAGCCGAAGGTCTTGCGCAGGTCGTGGATCTCGACCGCGGGCGTGGCCGCGGTCCGGGCAGCCGGGGTGGCTGAATCCGTGGTGGTCATGGTTCCTCTTCGTGGTCGTGGGGGGTTCCGTCGGTGGCGGCCTGCGCCCCGCCCGGGGGGTCCGGCACGTACAGGAGGTAGTCCTCGAGCATGCGGCGGGTGGTGAGGAACCCGTCGGTGAACAGCTCGAGCATCGGGAGGTAGAGCTCGTCCATGAAGCGCCGCATGGCGGCCGTGACGTCCTCGGCGTCCTGCGGCGGGTCGAGCGTGACGGAGAGCAGCATCGCGCCGAGCGCCGAGTAGACGAGGTAGCGCACGCGCGCCGCCTCGTCCCGGCTGGGCCGGACGACGCCGTCGCGCACCGCCTCGGCGGTGTACACCTCGGCGTCCGCGATCATGTGCTCGGTGAACTCGCGGCCGACCGCGCCGCCCGCCTGCAACGACCGCAGGACGTAGCCCACGAGCGGCGCGTACTGGTCCGCCGCCGACAGCACCTGCAGCAGGTTGCCGCCCGCGGCGCGCCCGATGGAGTCGCGCTTGACGTCGCGGATCCAGGCGAGCACGTACTCGTCGCAGGCGAGGTGCAGCTTCTCCTTGGAACCGAAGTGGTGGATGACGAGCGCCGGGCTCACCCCGGCGTCGGCCGCGATCGACCGGACGGACGCTCCGAACCCGGAGCGGGCGAACCGGCGCATCGCGACGTCGAGGATCCGGCCGCGGGTGCTGCCGTCGGACGCCGGCACGAGGGGCCCGCGGGCCTGGTCCGGCTCCTCGGGAGCAGCATCGACTGAACGCATGTTCAACAGACTAAACACGTGTTCAATCGGGGCGCAAGATCCCTCGCCGGTGGCCCGCACGGCAAGATCGACCCGTGACCGAGCTCGCGCGCCGCCTCACCACCACCGACGCCGTCGTGATCGGCCTGTCGTCGATGATCGGGGCCGGCGTCTTCGCCGCCTTCTCCCCCGCCGCCGCGGCCGTGCTGCCCGCCGGCACGGGCGCCGCGCTGCTCGTCGCCCTCGGCGTCGCGGCCGTCGTCGCGTACGGCAACGCCACGTCGTCCGCGCAGCTCGCCGCGCAGTACCCGGCATCGGGCGGCACGTACGTGTACGGGCGCGAGCGGCTCGGCCCGTGGTGGGGCTTCCTCGCCGGGTGGGGGTTCGTGATCGGCAAGACGGCGAGCTGCGCGGCGATGGCGCTGACGTTCGCCGCGTACGCCGCCCCGCCCGGGTGGGAGCGTCCGGTGGCGGCGCTCGCCGTCGTCGCGCTGGCGGCCGTCAACTATCGCGGTGTCACGCGCACCGCGCGGCTGGCCCGGTGGATCGTGGTCGTGGTGCTGCTCTCGCTGGCGGTGACCGTCGCCGTGGCCCTCGCCGGCGGCCCGGCGGACGCCCCCGGCCCGACGGCGACCCTGGTCGCGACGACCCCGGCCGGCGCCGGCACGGTGCTCTACGGCGTCCTCCAGGCCGCGGGCCTGCTGTTCTTCGCGTTCGCCGGGTACGCGCGCGTCGCGACGCTCGGCGAGGAGGTGCGCGACCCGGCCCGCACCATCCCCCGCGCGATCGTCGGGGCCCTGGCCGGCGCCGTCGTGGTCTACGCGGTCGTCGCGGTCACGCTGCTCGCGGCGCTCGGGCTGGCGGGGACGGCGGCCGCGCCCGCGCCCCTCGCCGCGGCGGTCGCCGGGACGCCGTGGGCGGGGGTCGTCGCGCGCGTCGGCGCGGCCGCCGCGTCGCTCGGGGCGCTGCTGGCCCTGGTCGCCGGCGTCGGCCGGACGGCGTTGGCCATGGCGCGCGAGGACGACCTGCCGCGCCCCCTCGCCGCCGTCCACCCCACGTTCCGCGTGCCGCACCGGGCCGAGGTGGCCGTCGCCGTCGTCGTGGTCGCGCTGGTGCTCACGGTGGACCTGCGCGGCGCGATCGGCTTCTCCTCGTTCGGCGTGCTGGCGTACTACGCGGTGGCCAACCTCGCCGCCTGGACGCAGACCGGCGCGCACCGCCGCTACCCGCGGGCCCTGCAGGCCGTGGGCCTGGCCGGGTGCGTGGTGCTGGGCGCGACGCTGCCGCCGGCCGCGGTGCTCACGGGCGCCGGGGTGCTCGCCGTCGGGCTGCTCGTGCGGTGGGTGCGCGTGTCACGATGACCCGGTGCGCCTCTGGTCCCTCGCCCCCGACTACCTCGACCGGCAGGGTCTGGCCGCCTGCTGGCGCGAGGCCCTGCTCGCCCAGGCGGTGCTCGCCGGACGCACGAAGGGCTACCGCGACCATCCGCAGCTCGCGCGGTTCCGCGCCACCCCCGACCCGCTCGCCGCCGTCGGGGACTACCTCGAGGGGGTCGCGGCCGAGGCCTCCGCCCGCACGTACTCCTTCGACCGCGGCCGGATCCTCGACGCTCCGAGCGACGGCCGCCCGCCGGTGCGGCGCATCCCGGTGACCGACGGGCAGCTGGAGTTCGAGCGGGCGCACCTCGCGGCCAAGCTGCGCGTCCGCACCCCCGGCCTCGCGCCCGCGCTCGAGGATGCCGCGCCGGTGCGCACGCACCCGCTCTTCGCCGTCGTCCCCGGTGCGCCCGAGGACTGGGAGCGCGGCTGAGCCCGACCCCGCCCGGGGTCGACGCGGAGCTCAGAGCCAGCCCAGGCTGACGGCGATGAGCAGCTGCGTCACCAGGAAGCCGGTGACGAGGTTGAGCCACAGGAAGCGTCGCCACCCGGCGTGCGCCTCCTCGCAGCGGTCGTCGGGCAGGTTCCGGAACGGCGCGACGCTCACGACGTACGGCACGACGAGCACGGCGGCGAGCGCCGCCGGCCAGCCCGCCAGGAGCAGCACGACTCCGGCCGCGGCGTAGGCCGCCATCGCCCCGCGCACCGTGCGCGCCGCACCGAGCCACGTGGCCACCGAGCCGATCCCGGCGGCGCGGTCCGCCTCGACGTCCTGCACCGCGCCGAACGCCTGGGACGCCATCCCCCAGAGGAAGAACGCCCCCAGCACGGCGACGACGGCGCCGGTGACCGTGCCGCCCGCCAGCGCCAGGCCGAAGGCGGCGGGGCTGACGAAGTGGGTCGCGGACGTCGCCGAGTCCAGCACCGGCCGCTCCTTGAACCGCAGACCCGGCGCGGAGTACGCGACCACGGCGAACACGCTCACGGCGAGCACCGCGGTGGAGGCGGCGTCCCCGACGAGGACCAGGTACGCGAGGAACGGGACGTTGCTGAGGACGGCGGCGCGCACCGTGAGGCGGTGCCACCGCCGGGACAGCACCACGCCCTCGATGCCGCCCTTGCGCGGGTTGCGCAGGTCCGACTCGTAGTCCCAGACGTCGTTGAGCCCGTACATCAGCAGGTTGTACGGGACGAGGAAGTACAGCGTGCCGACCACCAGCTCCGCGACGCCGACCCGGCCGGCCCCGCCCACCAGCAGGTACGCCGCGGCGAACGGGTACGCGGTGTTGATCCAGCTCACCGGGCGCGACGACCCCACCACCTGGCGCAGCGCGGCCGCCGGACCCACCGCCTGTCCCCCTGTCACGGGCGCCGTCATGCGTCGGCCTCCGCGCGCTCGTCGTCCCCCGCCAGCGCCCACAGGGCGGGCAGCAGCAGCGCGGCGACGACCGGCCAGGCGAGGTCCTCGACGGGCGTGAGCCACACGCGCACGCCCACGAGCGCGGCGCCGTCGTACCGGAACAGGTCGGCGGCGATCATCAGGCTGTCGAAGACGACGGTGAGCGCCACGAGCACGACGGCGGCGAGCGCCGTCGCCGCCCACCACCGGGCGCCGAGGCGGCGCACGCGCGCCACGACCAGCGCGAGGACGAGCGCCCCGGCGACGACGCCGACCGCGAGCCCGGCGTACGTCATCGCGCCTCCCGGACGGGGTCCGGCACCGCGTGCAGCGCGCCACGCCGGGCGGGGCGACGTCGTGCAGCGCCCCGCCCGGCGACCGCCCGCCGCAGGAGCCCGTGCAGCACCAGCGTGAAATAACAGAGGAACAGGATGAAGAACAGCTCCTCGAGCGGCAGGTGCGGCGCGAGCTCGACGCCGGTCATGGCCGCCCCGCCGCGGGAGTAGAAGCCCGCCGCGATCGCCACGAGGTCCCACCCGAGGAACACCAGGGCGCCGACGGCGAGCACGGCGGCGCCGCGGCCGGGGTGCGCCGACCAGAGGAGGAGGCGCGCGCGCCGGTCCACGAGGGCCATCGAGGCGAGCGCCCCGAGCAGCAGCGCGAGGTAGACGAAGGAGGTCCAGTGCAGGGTGATCACTCCCGGGAGGCGAGGGCCGGACGGGTCTCGGGGAACGGCTCGGTCAGCGGGTGGGCGGTGGTGTCGCCGCGGACCCGCTTCACGGCGAGCTCCGCGCTGATGAGGCACATCGGCAGCCCGACGCCGGGGATGGTCGACCCGCCGGCGTGGAGCAGCCCCGCGACGCGCCGCGAACGGTTCCCCGCCCGGAACATCGCGCTCTGACGCAGCGTGTGCGCCGGTCCGAGCATGCCACCGGACCACGACGAGAGGTCCGCCGCGAAGTCCCCGGGCCCGACCGTGCGCCGCACCACGACCCGCGCACGCAGGTCGGGCACGCCCGCCCAGGCGGCGACACGGTCGATGGCGGCGTCCGCGATCGCCTCGACGGCGGCGTCGCCCGCCCCGTCCTCGCCGCCGCGCCCGAGGCCGGGGTCGGCGGGGACGGGGACGAGCAGGAACAGGTTCTCGTGCCCCGGCGGCGCCACGGTCGGATCGGTGCGGGACGGCGCGCACACGTACAGCGACGCCGGGTCGGGCACGCGGCCCTCGGCGATGGCGCCGAAGTTCTCCTCCCAGTCTGCGGTGAAGAACAGGGAGTGGTGGGCGAGCTGCGGCACCCGCCCCCGCACGCCGAGCATCACCAGGACGCCGCCGGGGCCCGGGTCGCGGCGGGACCACCACGCGGGCGACCGGTCGCGGAGGTCGGGCGGCAGCAGGTCCTGCTCCACGTGGTGCAGGTCGGCCGCGGCGACGACGACGTCCGCGGGCGCATGGTGCTCCCGCCCGGCGTCGTCCACCCAGCGCACCCCCGTCACCGCGGCCCGGGGACGGCGGGGTCCGGGGACGGAGGGCCCGGACCGAGCCGACCCCGGGCGGGCCCCGACGGCCGTGGTCGTGATCGCGGTCGCGCGGGCGCGGGTGCGCAGGGTGACGCCTGCGCCCACCGCGAGCCCGGCGACCGCGTCCACCACGCGCGCGAATCCCCCCTGGGGATAACGCACGCCACCGTCGAGATCGAGGGCGCTCATGAGGTGGTACAGGCTCGGCGCCCGGTCCGGCGACGAGCCGAGGAAGACCGCGGGATAGCCCAGCACCTGGCGCAGCCGCACGTCCCGGAAGCGCGCGGCGACGCGGGAGCCGAGCGACCTGCCGAGCAGCGGCCCGAGCCGGTGCAGCCGCGTCGCGACGTCCCGGTGCGCGAACGGCCGCCACGAGGCGAACGTCGTGTACAGGAAGCGCCGCAACGCCAGGTCGTACGTGTCGTGCGCGGAGTCCAGGTAGCGGTCCAGCCGTGCTCCCGCGCCGGGCTCGACGGCCTCGAACGCCGCGACGTTGACGGCCCGGTCGGGCGAGATGTCCAGGGCGCCGTCGTGCCCCTCGAAGAAGACCCGGTAGGCCGGGTCGAGGCCGACCAGGTCGAGCTCGCGGTCGGCGCTCGACCCCATGAGACGGAACCAGTGGTCGAAGACCTCGGGCATGAGGTACCAGGAGGGGCCGGCGTCGAAGCGGAAGCCCGCGCGCTCCCACGAGCCGGCGCGGCCGCCCGGGGCGTCGTGCCGCTCGAGCACCTCGACCTCGTGCCCTTCGCGGGCGAGCAGCCCCGCCGTCGCCAGCCCCGCGATCCCCGCCCCCACGACGACCACCCTCATCGGAGCGCCTCCCTCGCAAGGGCCCCGGCCACCAGCCGCGCCTTGACCGGCCCCGGGACCCTCACCCGCTCCCGCCGGATCGTGGCGGCCGGGGTGGCCGCCAGCCGACGGGAGAGCTCCGCGAACAGGTCGTGCGCCACCCGTACGGCGAGCCGCGAGCTGCGCGGCAGCTCGTCGATCGCGACGCGCGCGGCCGCCAGGTCCGCGTCGACGTCGGCGAGCAGCCGGTCACGGTCGGCGTCGTCGAACGCGTCCACGTCCAGCCCCGGGAAGTACGACCGGCCGCGCAGGTCCACGTCCTCGGCCAGGTCGCGCAGGAAGTTGACCTTCTGGAACGCCGCCCCGAGGCGGGCCGCACCGGGCGCCAGCCGGTCGTAGGCCGCGTCGTCGGCGGCGACGAAAACCCGCAGGCACATCAGCCCGACCACCTCGGCCGAGCCGTGCACGTACGCGGCGAATCCGGCCTCGTCGTGGGCGGTGACCGTGAGGTCGGTCCGCATCGACGCGAAGAACGGCCCCACCAGGTCGTCCCCGATGCCGAACCGGCGCGCCGTGCGCGCGAACGCGTGCACCACGAGGTTGCTGCTGCGCCCGCGTCCCCGCGCCCGCGCCACCTCCTGCTCGAGCTCGTCGAGCAGCTCGCCGCGCTCGGCGACGGAGAGCCCCGGCCGCGGGTCGTCGACGATCTCGTCGGCCACCCGGACCAGCGCGTAGACGCCGCGCACGTGGTCGCGCACGTCGTCGCCGAGCAGGCGGCACGCCCAGCCGAACGACGTGGAATAGGCGCGGACCACCACCGCGGCGCTGCGCACGGCGGTGGCGTCGTACGTCGGGTCGACGTCGATGCCGGCGTCGACGCCGGCGACCGCGGCGCCGGCCGCGGGCACGGCGGGGACCGCCCCGCTCGATGTCGTCGCGGCGTTCATGCGGCGCTCGACGCCCGGGTGAGGTGTGCCCCGGCCATGGTCTCGGCAAGCTCCCCCAGGCCCAGGGTGAGGCCGAGCGCCACGGCGTCCCGCTCGAGGTCCGCGGCGAGCGTCTCGACGGCGGCACGCGCCCCGCAGGCCTCCAGGAGCTCGCGGGCCCTCTGCAGCTCGGCGTCCCCGGTGTCGGGGTCGCCGAGCAGGGTGCTCAGCTCGCCCCACGCCGACGTCCCGTGCGCGAGGGCGACCAGCGGGGTGCACTTGCCCTCCCGCAGGTCGGAGGCGTTGCTCTTGCCGGTCTCGGCCGGGTCGCCGAACACGCCGTCGAGGTCGTCCCGCAGCTGGAACGCGAGCCCGAGGTCGCGGCCCAGCCGCCGGACGCCCTCGTCCAGGTCCTCCCGGCCGGCCAGGATCACCGCGGCCCGCAGGGGGAGCTGGAAGGAGTAGACCGCGGTCTTGCGCTCCGCGGTGCGCAGCGTCTCGTCGAGGTCGGCGCACCCCCCGAGGCTGAGGCGGACGTCCGCGAGCTCGCCGTCCGCGGTGAGGTGCATGGCCTCGTCGACGACGTCGAGGAGCTGCTCGGTGGCCGACGGGGCCGCCCCGCAGAGCGCGACCGCCCGCACGGCCGCCGCCAGGGCGAGGTCGCCGGCGAGGATGCCGGCGGCGGCGCCGTAGCCCTCGGCCTGCCGCGCGCTGGCCCCGGACTCCAGCGCCTGCGCGGCGTGCAACCCGGCCACGTTGGGACGGCCGCGGCGCGTGTCCGCGCCGTCGATCACGTCGTCGTGCACGAGGAACGCGTGGTGGAGGAGCTCGAGGGCGGCGGCGACGCGCACCGCGACGTCCCGCGGCTCGGGCGGCGCCGCCCCGGCGAGCGCGTCGTACGCGTCGAGCAGGAGCCGGGGGCGCAGCCGCTTGCCGCCGCGGCTCGTGCCGCGCAGGGCGTGCCAGAGCCGGGTGTCGTCCGGGCGGTCACCGTCGTCGAGCAGCCGCTGGACCGCACCCTCGACGGCACGGGCCACCGGGTCGTCGGGCGACGAACCATGCACGCAACCCACCTCCTCGCTGGATGTCACTAGCTTGGCATATCACTAGCCTAGAAAGATACTAGCCTCATGACGGGCCACTACGATGGGCGCGTGACCCAGGCACCCACGGGGGGCTCCTACTGGTACGAGGAGTCCGACGCGGAGGCCCGCCGCCTCCTGGAGGCCTTGCGGACCTTCCGCCGCGCGGACGAGGCGATGCGACGACGCGCCGGCCGCGACATGAAGATGAACCTCACCGACCTCCGCGCGCTCCAGCACGTCATCGCCTGCGAGGGGCACGGCGAGCCGACGACGCCGCGCGGGCTCGCCGAGTACCTGGCGATCTCCACCGCCTCGACCACGAAGCTGCTCGACCGCCTCGTCGCCTCCGGCCATCTCGAGCGGCGCCCGCACCCGTCGGACCGCCGGTCGGTGGTCGTCGTCGCCTCCGACGCCGCGCACGCCGAGGTGCGCGAGAGGCTCGCCCCGGTGCACGCGCGCATGCTCGAGATCGCGCGGGCCGTCCCGGCGCGCTCCCGCCCGGCCGTGCGGGACTTCCTGCTGGCCATGGCCGCGGAGGCCGAGCGGGAGCCTGACGACGTCGCGGGCACCGTCGTCGGCGACGCGTCCGCCTGACGAGCGGCTACGCGCGCGGCGCGGCCCAGCCCGCGGTGCGCAGCTCCCGCACCTGCTCGACCATCCACGGGCTTACCGACCACGAAGCGAGGTCGACGAGCGTCGAGGCGTCGCGCGGCCGCACCCACCGCCAGTCCATGACCTCGTCCGGGTTCGGCACCGGGTCGCGGTCCACCGACGCGAAGAGCACCGGGCAGATCTCGTTCTCGACGACGCCGCCCGCGTCCACGGCGCGGTAGCGGAACGACGGGAGCACGGGCTCGCCGTCGGTCGCCACGTCCAGCCCGAGCTCGTGCCGGCCGTGCCGCAGGACGGCCTGCGCCAACGACTCGCCCCGGCGCGGGTGCCCGCAGAACGAGTTGGTCCAGACCCCCGGCCACGTCCGCTTCGACAGCGCCCGCCGCGTGAGCAGGAGACCGCCGTCCGGGCGGAACAGGTAGCAGGAGAACCCGAGGTGCAGCGGGGTGTCGCGGGTGTGCACGGTGGCGCGCGGCGCGGTCCCCACCGGGGCCCCCGCGTCGTCGAGCAGGACGACGTGGTCGCCTGCGGCCTCGGGTCCCGCGCCGGATCCGGCGTCGACCCCGGTCACGACGCGCCCGCCTCAGCGACGGCGGGGGCGCGGACGGCCCGCACGCGCAGCACCACCGCCGCGCCGAGCACGATGACGGCGGCGGCCACCGCGCTCGCCGCGGCCGGCGCCGAGGTCGGCTCGCCCCCGGACCTCGCGACGGCGACCCAGGCCAGGCCCCAGGCGATCGCCGCCGCGACGGCGAGCCGCCCGCGCCCGCGCACGGCGAGGGCGACGCCGATCGCGGCGACCGCCGCGAGGATCCCCACGGCCCACCAGTCGGCCGCCACGCCCCCGCCGTCGAACCCCGCGGCCGTCAGGGCCGCCGCCACGTTCGCGACGGTCGCCACGCAGACCCAGCCCAGGTAGAGGCCGAGCGTGCCGTCCACCAGCACCCGCTCCGCGACACCGCTCGCGGGGGTCCGGACCAGGATCAGGAACGTCCGGGCGAGCATCACCAGGAGGGCCACGATGACCACGACGCTCCACCACAGCAGGCCCGCCTGGACGGCGAGGATCCAGGCCGCGTTGAGCAGCATCGTCGCCGCGACCGGCCACCGCAGGCGGCGCTGCCGCTCGTCGAGCGCGTGCGCGGGGAGCCACTGGAAGACCGTGTACCCCGCGAGGCCGAGGTAGATGACGGTCCAGATCGAGAACGCCGGGGACGCCGGGGCCACGAGCGTCGCGTCGGCCGCGAGCGCGCCGCCCGCGGCCTCCGCGACCCGGGTGCCGCCGAAGACCCCGACGCCGATCATCGAGCCCACGACGCACACCAGCAGGCTCACGGTCACCACGACCTGCTGCAGCCGCGGGGAGGGTGTCCTGTCGGCCATCGGTCCTCCTCGTTCGTCGGGCGGCGCCGCGGGCGAGGCGCCGCGGCACACCCCACCCTGCCATCGGTCACCGGATATTGCTAGCCTGGCTAGCGACCTGACCGACGACGACCCCGCGGACGACCCAGGAGGAACGCGCATGACGACCGACGCCCCGCTCGTGCTGGTCACCGGCGCCACCGGGTACATCGGCGGGCGGCTCGTGCCCGAGCTGCTCGCCGCCGGGTACCGGGTCCGCGTGCTCGCGCGCCATCCCGAGCGCCTCGCCGCGCGGGCCTGGGCGGACGACGTCGACGTCGTGGCGGGCGACGCCCAGG
The DNA here is from genome assembly GCF_042792715.1 of Isoptericola sp. NPDC056618. NCBI lineage: Bacteria > Bacillati > Actinomycetota > Actinomycetes > Micrococcales > Promicromonosporaceae > Isoptericola > Isoptericola sp. NPDC056618. The sequence goes on from NZ_JBHTVZ010000018.1 coordinate 96,306, forward strand.
AACGCGCCGACCTGCGCCGCGCCCTGGACGGAGCCGACGTCGCGTACTACCTCATCCACGCGCTCGGCTCCGGCTCCGGCTTCGCCGACACCGACCGACGCACGGCCCGGGGGTTCGCGCAGGCGGCCGCCGAGGCGGGGCTGCGGCGCGTCGTCTACCTGGGCGGCCTCTACCCCGACACGGCGGACCTGTCGCCGCACCTCCGCTCCCGCCGGGAGGTGGAGGAGATCCTGCTCGACGGCGAGGTCCCGACCGTCGTGCTGCGGGCCGCGGTGATCCTCGGCTCGGGCAGCGCGTCGTTCGAGATGATGCGGTACCTCACCGAGCGCCTGCCGGTCATGGTGGCCCCGCGGTGGATCGACAACCGCATCCAGCCGATCGCGGTCCGCGACGTGCTGCGCTACCTCGTCGGGGCGGCGGAGGTGCCCGGCGACGTCAGCCGCGGCTTCGACATCGGCGGCCCCGACGTGCTGACGTACCGCGGGATGATGCAGCGCTACGCCGCCGTCGCCGGGCTGCGGCCCCGGGTGATCCGCGCCGTGCCGGTGCTCACCCCGCGGCTGGCCAGCCTGTGGGTCGGGCTGGTCACCCCGGTGCCGCCGGCGATCGCCCGCCCCCTGGTGGGCTCGCTCGTGCACGAGGTCGTGGCGCGCGACCACGACATCGCGCGGTACGTCCCCGACCCGCCCGAGGGCCTCGTCGGGTTCGACGACGCCGTCGCCCTGGCGCTGGCCCGGATCCGCGACCTCGACGTGCGGACCAGCTGGAGCTCGGCGTCCACGCGGGGCGCGCCGTCCGACCCGCTGCCCGACGACCCGGACTGGGCCGGCGGCAGCCTGCTGGTCGACGACCGGTCGCGCGAGGTGGACACCACCCCGGAGTCGCTGTGGTCCGTGATCGAGGGCATCGGCGGCGCCCACGGCTGGTACTCGTGGCGCCTCGGCTGGGTGGCCCGCGGCCTGCTCGACCGTCTCTTCGGCGGCCCCGGGCTGCGACGCGGCCGCCGCCACCCGCACCGGCTGGAGCCCGGCGACGCGCTCGACTGGTGGCGCGTCGAGAAGGTGGTGCCCGGGCGGCTGCTGCGGCTGCGCGCCGAGATGCGGCTCCCGGGGCTGGCGTGGCTGGAGCTGACGGTCGAGGACGGTCCGGGACCCCGACCCGTGTTCCGGCAGCGCGCCATCTTCTCCCCGCGCGGCCTGCCGGGACAGCTCTACTGGTGGGCGATCAGCCCGTTCCACGGGATCGTGTTCGGCGGGATGCAGCGCAACATCGCGCGTGCGGCGCACGAGCACGCGGTGGCCGAGGGGAGCCGCTGAGCGCGCTCGGCTGCCCGACGGCTCAGTGGCGGGCCCGGCGCGCGCCGAGCGGACCGCCGAAGACGAGCGAGATGCCGAGGACGTACCCGACGTCGTACCAGTTGCCGGTGTTGTGCACCTCGTACACCGACACCGTGTCCGTGAACAGGGAGACGATGAACGTGATCGGCAGGATCATGCCCTGCCACAGGCCCCACCAGAACCCGTAGGGCCCGACGCCGCTGATCGTCGACGTGTCGATGGCCGGGTTCGGTCCCGCCGCGCACGCGCCCAGCAGCAGGAGCGCCGCGACCGCGAGTCCCGCCGTCGCCGCGCGGCGGGCGGCACGGCGACGGTGCACGAGCTCCTTCTGCCGAGGTTCCATCCGTCCACGATGGCACCAGCCGGCGGCCGGCGCCCCGCGGGCGACGTCCGGCGGCCCGGGTTCACCCCTCGCCGGGCCGCTGGCTCCCGACGGAGACCGGGATCCGCGCGGGCAGCGCCTCGAGCCGGTCGGCGGTCCCGGCCGCGCACGCCGCGAGCTCCCGCGCGATCTCGGTGCTCAGGCCCAGGTAGCCCGCCGGGTCGAGGAGGGCCCGCAGCTCGTCGTCGTCGAAGGCCTCGCTGACGACGGGGTCCCCGTGCAGCAGCTCGAGGAACGGGCGGCCGTCGGACGCGGTCGCCTGCGCGACGGCGAACACGACGTCGTGCGCCTTCTGCCGCCCGATCTTCTCGCCGAGGGCGAGCATGAGGGACTCCGAGCCGATCATGCCCTCGGACAGGCGGATGTTCGCGCGCATCCGGGCCGGGTCGAGCTCCAGGCCGTCCATCACCACCTCAAGGCGCGCGAGCATGTCGCCCGCCAGCACCGCGGCCGACGCGGAGACGTCCTCGAGCAGGGCCGTCATGGCGCCGTTCGCCTCCTGGTCGTGCAGCATCGACTCCAGCGCCGGGCCCGCGAGGGCGCGCAGCTCCGCCGACATCGTCTGCATGTCGAGGGCGAGCTGCGGGTTGCGCTTGTGCGGCATGGTCGAGCTGCCGACCGTGCCCTCGGGGACCGGCTCGAACGCCTCGGCGAACTCCGGCTGCATCAGCGTGTAGACGTCGCGGCCGATCTTCCCGATCGTGCCCGCGAGCTGTGCCAGCACCAGCACGAGCTCCACGATGCCGTCGTTGACCGACCGCGACGGCACGCGCATCGGGTGCAGCCCGAGCCGCCGCGCCACGCCCGCCTCGATCGCCCGGCCCGAGCCCCCGAACGACGCGAACGTGCCCGCCGCGCCGCCCATGAGCACGCAGAACAGCCGCTCGTCGAGCCGTTCCAGCCGGTCGGCGTGCGCCGCGAGCTGGTCGATCCACACCGCCACCTTGAAGCCGAACGTCACGGGCACGGCGTGCTGGCTGTGCGTGCGGCCCGCCATCGGCAGCGCGGCGGACGACTCCGCGAGCCGGCCCGCCGAGCGCAGCACACGGCCGAGCTGGCGCAGCACGGCCCGGTGCGCGTCGCGCAGCACCAGCACGTCGGCCGTCTGCGTGATGTTCTGCGTCGTCGCGCCCCAGTGCACCCAGCCGCCGTGCTTGGAGCCGACGGCGCGCGCGAACTCCTCGATGAGGGGCACCAGCGGGTGGCTCGCCTCGGCGGTCGCGGCGAGCACCCGCTTCACGTCGAGCTTCTCGATCCGCGCCGTGAGCGCGATGGCGCGGGCCGACTCCGCCGGGATGAGCCCGGCGTCCGCCTCCGCGAGCGCGAGCGCCGCCTCGACGTCGAGCCGCGCCTGCCAGCGGTTCTCGCGCGTGAAGAGCCGCGCGATCCCCGGGTCCGGGACCCGGCCCTCGGTGAAGCGACCGAACGGTGCGACGATCATGCGGCCCCCAGGGCGTCCGACGGCGGTGAGCAGCATGATCGCCCTGCCCGGCGCCGGTGTACACCCCTGGCGCGCTGCGGGTGTCGGAGGATCGCGGCACGCTGGGCCCATGAGCGACGAGACGACGACGCGGGTCGCAGCCCTGGACGCGGTGGTCTTCGACGTCCCCGAACCACCGGTCGCGGCCGACTTCTGGCAGCGTCTGACGGGCGCGGAGGTCGAGCAGCAGGGGGACGGCGACGACTGGATCACGCTGCACACCCCCGACGGCTGGTCCCTCGCGTTCCAGCCCGCGCCCGACCTCGTGCCCCCGCGATGGCCCGGTCAGGAGCACCCGCAGCAGGCGCACCTCGACCTGCGCGTGCCGGACGTCGCGGCCGCCGTCGAGCAGGCGGTGGGCCTGGGCGCCACGGTGCTGCGCGAGAACCCGGAGTGGACCACCCTGGCGGACCCCGCCGGGCATCCGTTCGACCTGTGCCACGCGCCCGACAACGACGGCCTGACGCTCATGGGCCTCACCTTCGACGTGCCGGACGCCTCGGCCGCCGCCGCGTTCTGGTCCGGGATCCTCGGCGACCCCGTCGTCTACGACGCCGAGGGGATGGCGATGCTCGGCGGGGACCGGGCCCTGCTCTTCCAGCAGGTGGAGGGCTACTCCGCGCCGCGCTGGCCCGACCCGGAGTTCCCGCAGCAGCTGCACCTCGACCTGCAGGTCGGCCCGCAGAGCCTGGACGAGGCCGAGACGGCGGCGCTCGCCGTCGGGGCGACGCGGCTGCCCGGCGGCGAGGACACGTTCCGCGTCTTCGCCGACCCCGCCGGGCACCCGTTCTGCCTCTGCACCGGCTGATCGTCGGCCCGGCAGGTCAGTCCGGCAGCACCAGCGCGGGCCGCTCGGGGTGGTCCACGCGGACGACGACGTCCGCGCGCCGCTCGGGCTGCACCTCGCGGCGGTAGCGCCCGTACGCGGCGAGGGTCCACGCGTCGTCGAGCGGGGTGTTCCGCGTCTCGGTCGCGGCCCGGAGCGCCAGGTGCACGGCCAGGTCGACGTCGAGCCCGCGGCCCAGCGCGAGCGACCCGTCGAGCACGACGACGGTGCCCGGCGCCGCGTCCTCGTACGCGGCGCGCGTGGAGCGGCCGGTGTCCGGGTCGCGCAGGCTCGGCAGCCAGCGGCCGCGCGTCACGACCGACCGCAGCACCTCCCGGTCGAGGCCGTCGACGTCGATCCACTCCTCCAGCAGCGCGTCGGGGTCCCGGCGGCCGCGCTCGAGCCGCAACGACCGGGCCCGCAGGAAGTCCCGGACGCGCACGCGGGCGACCGGGCGCCCCGCCGCGCGCAGCGGCTCGACCAGCGCGTCCGCGAGCGCCTCCGGGCGGGTGGACGGGTGCCCGTCGACGAGCAGCCGCACCGGCCGGGCGCCGTCGGCGGGCCGGTCCGTTCGTCCGCCGCGGGCCAGCACCCGTTCGACGACGTGCGTCACCACACCCTCGACGGACACCGGTTCCACGCGCACCCGGACATGCTGCCACCGCCCTGCCTTCCACCACGCGATCCTTCGCGCCATCGCCGGCTGCTCGAGCTCCGCCTCCGCCGACCCCGGCGCGTCCGACCCGGACGCCCCCATCACGTTCCGCGTCGCCTGGCGCGGGATGAGCACCCACGCCCGCTGACGCACGCTCGGCGCGGCAGTTCGCGCCCGACGCGGCAGCTCGAACTGCCGCCGGGAGCCGGAAGTGCCGCGCCGAGCGTCGTCCGGCGCCGCTCAGCGCGCGTGCTCGACGCAGCGGGTGGCGGCGGGCCGCGCCTCCAGCCGCGCGGAAGGGATGGGCCGGCCGCACACCTCGCAGACGCCGTACGTCCCGGCGGCGACGCGGTCGAGCGCGGCGAGGAGCTGGTCCCGCTCGCGCTCCGCCTCGGCCGCGATCGCCGCTGCCTGCTGCCGTTCCCACGCGAGCGTCGCGCCCTCGGGGTCGTGCTCGTCGTCGGCGTTGGAGTCGCGCGCGGACTCGACGATCCCGTCGACGGCGCGGCGCTGCGCTGCGAGGCGGTCGGTCACCTCGGCGAGGCGCGCCCGCAGGCGGGCGTCGGCATCCGCACGGTCGGTCATCCCCGCAGTCTCGCACCGGCACCGGAAGTTCTCCCGACGGTCATCGACGGGCCACGCGCGCGGCCCCGGACCGGACACCCGGCCCTCCTAACGTGCCCGGCGACCTGCCAGGAACCCGCCAGGAGGACCACCATGACCGCCCGCCGCCGCATGCTGCTCGCCCCACCGGGCACCCGCACCGTCTCCGCCACGCTCGCGTTCGCCGTCGCCGCGGGGGTGTCCGTCGCCTCGTTCGCCGCGACGGTCGTCGCGCCGCCCGTCGCGACCGCCGCCGCTCCCCTGTCCAGCGCGCCCGGCGACGTCGTCTACGCCCAGGACTTCGACGACGTCGCGGACGGCTCGCTGCCCGACGGCTGGCAGGTCGCGGCGGGTGCGTGGGCCGTCCAGGACGGCCGCCTCGTGGGCGAGCCGTCGACGATCGGGCGGGTCACGTTCGGCCCGCACCTGGAGAACTACCGCCTCGAGGCCACGGTGCGCTTCGAGGCCGTGAACAACGCGGCGCGCTGGCTCGCGCCGATCCTCGACATCGACCCCGCCGGCGGGGTGCCGTGGTGGCAGGCCGCCATGCGCTCCACGACGACGGCGAGCAACGGCATCGAGCTGGCCGAGCGCACGGCGGGGAACGCGTGGAACGTGCCTGCCACGGCGTCCGCCCCGTCGGCCGCCGGCGTCGGCAAGGACGTGCAGATCGCCATCGAGGTGCAGGGCAACCACGCCACCTGGGTGTACGGCGGCCAGGAGGTGCTGGAGGGGCGCATCGGCCGCACCGACGACGGCGTGCTCGGGTTCGCCGCCGACGGCGCGCGCGTCAGCATCGACGACGTCGTCGTCACGGAGCTCGAGCCGAAGCCGGTCGTGAACGAGCCCGGCGACCTGCCCGTCACCGCGGCGCACCGCGGCTACTCGTCGGTCAACCCCGAGAACACGCTCGCGGCCTACGCCGCCGCCATGAAGGCGGGCGCCGAGTACGTCGAGATCGACGTGCACACCACCGCCGACGACGTCCCCGTCGTCCTGCACGACCAGACCGTCGACCGCACCACGGACGGCACGGGCGACGTCGAGTTCCTGCGGTCGCCGTACCTCGGCTCCCTCGACGCGGGGTCGTGGTTCAGCCCCGCGTTCACGGGCGAGAAGGTGCCCACGTTCGCCCAGGTGCTCGACCTCATGGACACCGGCAGCTCCGACCTGCTGCTCGAGATCAAGGGGCCGGAGACCCGCGAGGAGGTGAACCGGACGGTCGACATGATCCTCGAGGCCGGCCTGGAGGACCGCGTGGTGCTGCAGTCGTTCGACGAGAAGGCGCTGGAGTACGCGTACGACCGGGCACCGCAGATCCCGCTCGGCCTGCTGCGCGGCACCCTCGACGCCGACCCGGTCGCGACGGCGGAGCGCCTGCACGCCGCGTACTACAACCCGTCCGGCGCGGCGCTGGCGACCCGGCCGTCCGTCGTCGAGGACCTCAACGCCGCCGGCGTCGGCGTCTTCGTGTGGACGGTCGACTCGCCCGCCGACTGGACCCGGTTCACCGACCTCGGCGTCGAGGGCATGATCACCAACCGCCCCGGCGCGTTCGTCGGCTGGAAGGCCGCGCAGGAGCAGGCCGACCCGGAGCCCGAGCCCGGCCCCGGCCTGCTCGCCCGTCTCGCCGCGCTCGACCTGTCCACCGGGCAGGCGCAGCAGCTGTTCTCCGCCCTCGCCCAGGAGGACTGGGACCGCCTGGAGCGCGTCGTGACCAAGCACGTCGACGACGCCGAGCAGCGCGACGCCCTCCTGGCGGAGATCGCCGACCTCCGCGCCTGACTGCCTTCCAGCAAGCGATCTGCCGTGTCATCCGGCCGGATGACACGGCAGATCGC
>NZ_JBHTVZ010000019.1:0-95966 GCF_042792715.1 Isoptericola sp. NPDC056618
AGCTGCTGCGGCCCGCCCCTTCGTCGTGCGGTCAGACGCCCGAGGTGTTCGGCACCCAGGCCGCGTACTCGGGGAGCGTGCCGTCCATGACGGGCAGGAAGAAGTCCTCGTCCACGCCGGCGCCGGAGAGCGTCGCGTCGAGGTCGCCGCCCGGGTGGGTGGCGACGGCTCCGAGCTGGGCGTCCACGGCCTGGTCGGCCTCCTGGTCGGCGCTCAGGTAGACGGTCTGCCCGGCGGGCACGGTGAGCGAGATCGGCTCGGCGCCCTCGGCGGCGAGCACGAAGTCGACGTCCTCGGCGGAGGTGTTCGCGAGCGCGCCGAGCACGGCGCCGGGCTCGCCCTCGCCCTCGGAGACGACCATGAGGTTGATGCCGCGCACCTGGTCGGTGAGGTTGACCCGGATGCCGTCGGACGGGGCGTACGGCTTGGTGGTGATCGTGGGGGAGCAGGCGGCCAGCAGCAGGGCGCCCGCCATGACGCTGGCGGCGGCGACGAGGCGTGCGGGGCGGGCGGAGCGGGACACGAGCTCTCCTTCGAAGGCGTCGGCTCGCGGGCGCGGGTGGCCGCGCGGGCGCGGGGCATCAGGGTTCCCCCACGTCAGGCGGGGGAGGGCGGGCCTGCAGGGGACCCGTCGACATCCTAGCGACGCCCGGCGCGGGCTTTGCCCATGATTGCGCTTCCAGGCTTCTGACCTGCGTAAACGGGTTCGTCACAGGGGTGCCGGGTGGGCGCGGGCCAGGGGAGTGTCGGCCTCCCCGTGATAAACTTGTCGACTGGGAAAGGGGACATCTGCAGATGACGTTCACAGTAGGCGAGACGGTTGTCTACCCGCATCACGGCGCCGCGCTGATCGAGGAGATCAAGACGCGCAAGATCCGTGGCGAGGAGAAGATGTACCTCAAGCTCAAGGTTGCCCAGGGCGACCTGACGATCGAGGTCCCGGCGGAGAACGTCGACCTCGTGGGGGTGCGCGACGTGGTCGACCAGCAGGGGCTGGACCGCGTCTTCGAGGTGCTGCGCGCGCCCTACACGGAAGAGCCGACGAACTGGTCGCGCCGGTACAAGGCGAACCTCGAGAAGCTCGCGTCCGGCGACGTGATCAAGGTCGGCGAGGTCGTGCGCGACCTGTCGCGCCGCGACGCGGACCGTGGCCTCTCGGCCGGCGAGAAGCGCATGCTCGCCAAGGCTCGCCAGATCCTCGAGTCCGAGGTCGCGCTCGCGGAGGGCGTCGACGAGGAGAAGGCCGGCGCCATCATCGACGAGGTCCTCGCCTCCTGAGGCCTCCCGTCACCAGCGCTGCACGACGGCGACCCACGGCTCCGGCCGCGGGTCGCCGTCGTCGTTCCGGTACCGTGACGCCGTGACGACGCTCGCGATCCTCACCGCCGCGGGGTCCGGCACCCGCCTCGGCCGGGACCTGCCGAAGGCCCTGGTCGACCTGGCGGGCTTCCCCCTCGTGGTGCACGCCGCCCGCCGCCTCGCCGCCTCGGGCGTCGTCGACTCCCTCGTCGTCACCTGCCCCGCGGGCCTCGACTCCGCGGTGCGCGACGTCGTCGCGCAGGACCCGCACGTGGACGTGCCGGTCCGCGTGGTCGAGGGCGGCGGCACCCGGCAGGCGTCCGTCGCCGCAGGCCTCGCGCTCGCCGGCCCGGACGACGACGTGGTCCTCGTGCACGACGCCGCACGCCCGCTCGCCCCGCCGCGCCTGGTGCGCCGCGTCGTCGACGCGGTGCGTGCCGGCCACGGCGCGGTCGTCCCGGGGCTGCCCGTCACCGACACGGTGAAGCGCGTCGCACCGGCGTCGGCCGGGGGCGGGCCGGACGTCGAACGCGTCGTCGAGACCCCGGACCGCGCCGTGCTGCGCGCCGTCCAGACGCCGCAGGGCTTCGACCGCGCGCTGCTGCAGCGGGCGCACGCGCAGGGCGCGGGCCGCGCGACGGCGGAGGGGTCGGCGGCGACGGACGACGCGGGGCTGGTCGAGGCGCTCGGCGAGCCCGCCTACGTCGTCACCGGCGAGGAGGCGGCCATGAAGATCACCACCGAGCGCGACCTGCAGGTGGCCGCGCTGCTGCTGGAGGAGAAGTCGTGACCGCGTTGCCCGCAGGTCTGCCACGCACCGGGCTCGGCGTCGACGTGCACGCGTACGCCCCCGAGGGCTCCGACCGCGAGCTGTGGCTCGGCGGCCTGCGCTGGCCGGGGGAGCGGCCGCTCGCCGGGCACTCGGACGCCGACGTCGCGGCGCACGCCGCCGCGGACGCCCTGTTCTCCGCCGCCGGCATCGGCGACCTCGGCTCGCACTTCGGCACCAGCGAGCCCGAGTGGGCAGGTGCCGCGGGGGCGGTCCTGCTCGCCGAGGCGGCCCGCCGCGTGCGGGCGGCGGGCTTCGAGATCGGGAACGTCGCCGTGCAGGTGGTCGGCAACCGGCCGAAGGTCGGCCCGCGCCGCGCCGAGGCCGAGGCGGCGCTCACGGCCGCGGCCGGCGCGCCCGTCTCCCTGAGCGCCACCACGACCGACGGCCTGGGGCTCACCGGCCGCGGCGAGGGCGTCGCGGCGATCGCCACGGCGCTCGTGGTCGCCGTCGGCTGAACCGGTCGGCGCGGGACCACCGCACCGGACTGCTCACTGCTGCAGCCGCGGGTCCTGCGAGGGGTCGGCGTACGGCTCCGGGCAGCCCTGGTCGACCGCGTCGGGGCGCAGCTCGACGTGCCACGGCTCGTTCGCGTACACCCGGCACAGCCCGTACGCGGCGCCGTGGTCCGCCACCCACTGGCTGCCGCCCGTCTGCTGCAGGTCGACCGCGTCCCCGGTGACGTGCGACGACGTGTCGGCCGACGCCACCCAGCGGGCCGCCTCGGCCGCGGACCCGTACTGGGCGACCGCCTCGCGCAGCAGCCGGTCCTGGTACGCCGCCGAGCGCCAGGCGCTGTTGACGAAGAAGGTGACGCCGTCCTGCTCGGCGTCCGTCGCGGCCGCCTGCAGCGCCGCGAGCAGCGCGGGGTCGAGGTTCGCGAGGGCCGGGAGCGCGTCGTCGAACACGGTGGTGCCGTCGGGGACGTGGCCGGCGGCCTCGCCGTCGCGCGCGCCGCGGTCGGGTCGGTCCGCGGGGGCCTTCGCCGGGGCGACCGACGTCCTCGCGGGCGGGGGCGACGACGACTGGCATGCCGCGAGCCCGGTCAGCGCGGCGGCGGCCATGGCGAGCGTGAGCGCGGTGCGGGCCCGGCGGGCGGTCGGGCGCTCGGGTGCGGGGCCGTATCGGTGGTGGAGCATGCCCCCAGTCGAGCCGGGGCGGCGTTGCCCGGGCGTATGCGGTCCTCGATACGCGGACGATAGGCGCCGCTCCGTAGCATCGAGGGCATGCGTGTGCTGATCGTCGAGGACGAGCCGTACCTGGCCCAGGCCGTCCGCGACGGGCTGCGCCTGGAGGCCATCGCGGCGGACGTCGCCGGCGACGGCGACACCGCCCTCGAGCTGCTGAGCGTGAACTCCTACGACGTCGCCGTGCTCGACCGCGACATCCCCGGCCCGTCGGGCGACGAGATCGCCGCGGGCATCGTCGCCTCCGGGAGCGGCCTGCCGATCCTCATGCTCACGGCCGCGGACCGTCTCGACGACAAGGCCACCGGGTTCGAGCTCGGGGCCGACGACTACCTCACCAAGCCGTTCGCGATGCGGGAGCTCGTGCTGCGGCTGCGCGCCCTCGACCGGCGGCGCGCGCACAGCCGGCCGCCGGTGCGCGAGCTCGCGGGCCTCCGCGTGGACCCGTTCCGCCGCGAGGTCTACCGGGACGGGCGCTACGTCGCGCTCACCCGCAAGCAGTTCGCCGTGCTGGAGGTGCTGGTCGCGGCCGACGGCGGCGTCGTCAGCGCGGAGGAGCTGCTGGAGCGGGCGTGGGACGAGAACGCCGACCCCTTCACCAACGCCGTGCGCATCACGGTGTCGGCGCTGCGCAAGCGGCTCGGCGAGCCGTGGGTGATCGCCACCGTGCCCGGGGTGGGCTATCGCATCGCGGTCCCGCCCGAGGACGAGACCGGGCGCGAGGACGGGCGCGCGGCCCGGAGCGGCGAGGCCCGGCATGGCTAGGAGCCCCGGCCCGAGCGTCCGGCTGAAGCTCACGCTCAGCTACGCCGGGTTCCTCGTGGTGGCCGGCGCGCTGCTCCTCGCCGTCGTGTGGGCCTTCCTGCTGCGGTACGTCCCGGACACGATCATCGTCGACGTCGCGCCGTCCCGTCCCGGGCCCGGGCAGTTCGTCCCGAACCGCTCCGACCTGGAGCGCGCCTTCGCCCCGCGGGTGGCCTGGGCGATGGTCTTCCTCCTGGTGCTCGGCCTGATCGGCGGGTGGTTCCTCGCCGGACGGATGCTCGCCCCGCTGGACCGCATCACCGACGCCACCCGCCGGGCCGCCGAGGGGTCGCTGTCCCACCGGATCCGGCTCCCCGGCCGGCAGGACGAGTTCCGCGAGCTCGCCGACGCGTTCGACGCGATGCTGGCGCGGCTCGAGGCGCAGGTCGCCGAGCAGCAGCGGTTCGCCGCCAACGCCTCCCACGAGCTGCGCACCCCGCTGGCCGTGACGCGGACCCTGCTCGAGGTGGGTGCGCAGGACCCGGACCGGGACACGGACGAGCTCCTGCGGCGGCTCGAGGCCGTCAACGCGCGCGCGATCGACCTCACCGAGGCGCTGCTGCTGCTCAGCCGCGCCGACCGCGGGACGTTCGCGCGCGAGCGCGTCGACCTGTCCCTCCTCGCGGAGGAGGCGGCCGAGACGCTGCAACCCCTCGCGGACGGCCGGGGCGTCGACGTGCGGGTCGCGGGCGACGTCGCACCCGCGGTGGGGTCGCACGCGCTCCTGCTGCAGCTCGCCACGAACCTCGTGCACAACGCGATCGTGCACAACCTCGCGGAGCACGGCACGGTGCGGGTGGCGACGGCCGTCCGCGGCGACGACGTCGTGCTCACCGTCGAGAACACGGGCGCGCCGCTCGACCCGCGCCTCGTGCCGACGCTCGTCGAGCCGTTCCAGCGCGGCGGCGGGCGCACGCACGGGGAGCACGGGGGCGTCGGGCTCGGCCTCGCGATCGTGCGGAGCATCGCGGAGGCGCACCACGGCACCCTCGCGCTCGCCGCGCTGGGCGACGGCGGGCTGCGCGTCACGGTGCGACTGCCGGGGGAGCGGGCCGCCCCGGCCGCGTGGTGGCCCTCCGCGTAGCCCGTGCTCAGGCCGTGGCGTCAGTCCGCCGCGCCGAGGACGGCGTCGGTGTAGCCGTTGCGGAAGACGCCGCCGGGGTCGACGGCGGCGCGCACGCGGGCGACGTCGGCCAGCGGGTAGTGGTCGGCGAGGTGCTCCGCCGTGCGGGTGTGCATCTTGCCCCAGTGCGGCCGCCCGCCCGCGGCGGCGAAGATCTGCTCGGCCGCGCTGAAGTACCGCTGGTGGGGCATCGGCGCGTACTGGTGCACCGCGACGTACGCCGTCTCACGACCGTGCGCCGTCGAGAGCCAGACGTCGTCGGCGGCGGCGAAGCGCACCTCCACCGGGAAGGGGACGGGCTCGCCGGACGCGCGCAGCCAGGCGTCGAGCTCGTCGAGCACCTCCCGCAGCGCGGCGCGCGGCAGGGCGTACTCCATCTCGACGAACCGGACCCGGCGCCGGGTGACGAAGACGTCGGCCGACGGCGCCACGTACGTCTTCGCGCCCAGCGCCCGCGCGCTCACCGCGTTGAGGCGGGGGACGAGGCCGGGGGCGGCGAACGCGAGGCGGTTCACCACCTCGAAGGCGCCGTTGGACAGCACCTCCTCGTCCAGGAGGGCGCGGGCCCGGGAGCCGGCGGCGCGCACGGCGCCGAGGCCCCCGGCGCGGGCCGCCGCCCAGGCCTCGATCTCCTCGGCCGTCGCGCGGTTGTTCCGCTTCGTCAGGGCCCGGCGGGTGCCGGGGAACCAGTAGAACTCCGCGTGGTCGTTGCCGTCGACGTACTCGTCGAGCTGCTCGAGCACGCGGTCCAGCGGCCACGGCTCCTCCTGCGCGCGCAGCCAGAACGCGGGCACCACCTCGAGCGTGACCGCCGACAGCACGCCCGCGACGCCGAGGCCCAGCCGGGCCACCTCGAACAGCTCGCGCTCGGGAGACCCCGGGGCCGCGGCGTCCGACGCCGCCCGGACCGCGCCGTCGGCGCCGACCACGCGGACGCCGCGCACCTGCGTCGCGAGGCCGCCCAGCCGGGCGCCGGTGCCGTGCGTGCCGGTCGAGATCGCGCCCGCGACCGACTGGCGGTCGATGTCGCCGAGGTTGCGCATCGCCAGCCCGAGCGCCGCGAGCAGGCGGTTGAGGTGGTGCAGGCGGGTTCCCGCCCGGACGGTGACGAGCGACGTGCCGTCCGGCTGGGGCGCCACCGCCTCGATCCCGCTGAGGTGGTCGAGGCCGAGGTGCACGCCGTCGGTCACGGCCGCGGCGGTGAAGGAGTGGCCGGCGCCCATCGCGCGCACCCGCGTCCCGTCGGCGGCTGCCCGGGCGACGACGGCGCCCAGCTCGCCCTCGTCGCGCGGCGCCAGGCGGCGCGCAGGCTGCCACGAGTGCGTGCCGCCCCAGGTGCGCAGCGGGGCGTCGGGGGTGGCGGGGGCCGGTGTGCGGGCGACGGTGCTCGGAGTCACGCGGCACACTCTGCCACGGGCGGCGGCCCGCGCGGATCCCCCTCCGGGTGGATCGTCGGCGACCCGTCGGACCGCCCCGTCGGCCCCGTCAGATCACCCGTCGGATCACCCCGCCGGGCCGTCCGACGACGCCCGGCGGCCGGTGTAGCGTGCGGTCATGACCCAGACGGAGCGGCTGGCCCGCGCCACCGCGCACCTGTCGGCTCCCGTGGCCGTGGTCGACCTCGACGCCTTCGACGCCAACGCCGCGGACCTGCGCCGCCGCGCCCGGGGCGTCCCCGTGCGGGTGGCGAGCAAGTCCGTCCGGGTGCGCACGCTCGTCGGCCGGGCGCTCGACGCCGGGTTCCAGGGCGTCATGGCGTTCTCCCTGGCCGAGGCGCTGTGGCTCGTGCAGGAGGGCGTGCGCGACGTGCTCGTCGGCTACCCCACCGTGGACCGGGACGCGCTCGCGCGGCTCGCCGCCGACGCCCGCGCGCGGCGCGAGATCACCCTCATGGCGGACGACGCCGCCCAGCTCGCGCTCCTGGGCGCAGCCCTCTCGTCCGCCGCGGTGCCGGCCGGGACGGGCGGCCTGGCCGACGTCGCCGTCTGCCTGGACGTCGACGCGTCGCTGCGCCTCGACGCCGGCCCGCTGCACGTGCACCTGGGCACGCGGCGCTCGCCGCTGCGCACCCCGGACGACGTCGCCGCGCTCGCCCGCCGCGTCGAGGGGCTGCCCGGCGCCCGGCTGCGCGGGCTGATGTTCTACGAGGCGCAGGTGGCCGGGCTGCCCGACACCAACCCGGCCGTCCGGCTGGTCAAGAAGCTGTCGGTGGCCGAGCTGTACGGCCGCCGGACGGCCGTCGTCGAGGCCGTCGGCGCCGCCGTCGGGCACGGCGTGGAGCTGGTGAACTCCGGCGGCACCGGCTCGCTCGAGACGTCGTCGGCCGGGCCGGCTGTCACCGAGGTGACCGCAGGCTCCGGGCTGTTCGTCCCCGGCCTGTTCGACGGGTACCGCTCCTTCGACCCCCGGCCCTCCGCGTTCTTCGGGCTCGACGTCGCGCGGGTGCCCGCCCCGGGCTGGGCGACGGCGTTCGGCGGCGGGTACGTCGCCTCCGGGCCGGCGGGGCGCTCGCGGCTGCCGCGGGTCGCGACGCCCGGCTGGTCGCTCACCGGCACGGAGGGCGCGGGGGAGGTCATGACGCCGCTGCGCCGGCGGGGCGGAGCGCCGCCCCTCGCCGTCGGGGACCGCGTGTGGCTGCGGCACGCCAAGGCGGGCGAGCTCATGGAGCGGTTCGACGTCGTCCACCTGGTGCGGGGCGACGAGATCGTCGAGTCCGTCCCCACGTACCGCGGCGAGGGTCGCACCTTCGGCTGAGGGACCGGCCGGTACGCTGGACCGGTGAGCCTGCACCTGTACGACACCGCGACGCGCGACGTGCGCGCCTTCGTCCCCCTGAACCCGGGCGAGGTCGGTATCTACCTGTGTGGCGCCACCGTGCAGGCCCCGCCCCACATCGGCCACCTCCGCCCCGTCATCGCGTTCGACGTGCTGCGGCGCTGGCTGGAGCGCTCGGGCCTGCGGGTCACGCTGATCCGCAACGTCACCGACATCGAGGACAAGATCCTCGCCAAGGCGGCCGCGGCCGGCGTCGAGTGGTGGGCGCACGCCGCCACGCACGAGCGGATGTTCACGCGGGCCTACGACGCGCTCGGCGTCATCCCGCCCACCTACGAGCCGCGCGCCACCGGCCACGTTCCCGACATGGCGGAGCTCATGCAGCGGCTCGTCGACCGCGGGCACGCCTACGCGACCGGCCCCGGCGACGTCTGGTTCGACGTGCGCTCCTGGCCCGCGTACGGAGAGCTCACCCGGCAGCGGCTGGAGGACCTCAACCCCGAGCCCACGGGCGACGACGTCGCGGCGTCCGCCAAGCGGGACCCGCACGACTTCGCACTGTGGAAGGCGCCCAAGCCGGGCGAGCCGGAGACGGCGTCCTGGGAGACGGCGTTCGGGCGTGGCCGCCCGGGCTGGCACCTCGAGTGCTCGGCCATGGCGCGCCGCTACCTGGGCGACGCGTTCGACATCCACGGCGGCGGCCTCGACCTGCGGTTCCCGCACCACGAGAACGAGCAGGCGCAGTCGCGCGCGGCCGGGTACGGCTTCGCGCAGCGCTGGATGCACTGCGCGTGGGTCACCCAGCAGGGCGTCAAGATGAGCAAGTCGCTGGGCAACGGGCTGCTGGTGAGCGAGCTGCTCGCCCAGGCCCCGGCGCCCGTGATCCGCTACGCCCTCGCGGCGGTGCAGTACCGCTCGATGCTCGAGTGGTCGCCCGACACCCTGGACGAGGCCCGCACCACCTGGGAGCGGCTGTCCGGCTTCGTGGACCGCGCCACCGAGCGCGTCGGCGGGGTGCCCGCCGACGAGGTCGCGAAGGCCGAGCTGCCGGCCGGGTTCATCGAGGCGATGGACGACGACCTCAACGTGCCCGCCGCGCTCGCCGTCGTGCACGAGCACCTGCGCGCCGGCAACAGCGCGCTGGCGTCGCGCGACGACGCCGCGGCGCGCGAGGAGCTCGTCGCCCTGCGCGGCATGCTCGACGTCCTGGGCCTCGACCCGCACGACCCGCAGTGGGCCTCGGGCGCCGACGACTCCGCCGCGCGCGCGGCCCTGGAGTCGCTGGTCGCCGCCGAGCTCGACGCGCGGGTCGCCGCGCGCGCCGCGAAGGACTGGGCCACGAGCGACGCGATCCGCGACCGCCTCGCGGCCGCCGGCGTCGTCGTCCAGGACTCCGCGGACGGCGCCCGCTGGACGCTGACCGACTGACCCGCTCGACCACCTGAGAAGAGACACCATGGCAGGCAACACCCGACGTCCCGGCGCCGTCCGCAAGGCCGGCAGCAAGAAGGGCGCGCAGGTCGGCACCGGCGGGCACAGCCGCAAGGCGCTCGAGGGCAAGGGCCCGACGCCGAAGGCCGAGGACCGGACCTACCACCCGGCGCACAAGCGCAAGGTGGCGGCGGAGAAGAAGCAGGCCGCGCAGTCGCAGAAGGGCGCGAGCAAGGGGGTCGTGCGCGGCACGCGCCGCCCGACCGGCGGCGCCGAGGTGGTCGCGGGCCGCAACGCCGTGCTCGAGGCGCTGCGCACCGACGTGCCGGTCACCGCCGTGCACCTCGCCGCGCGCATCGACCACGACGACCGCACGCGGGAGATCCTCGAGCTGGCGTCGACCCGCTCGGTGCAGCTGCTCGAGGTGAGCCGCACCGAGCTGGACCACCTCACCGAGGGATCGGTGCACCAGGGCGTCGCCGCGCAGGTGCCGCCGTACGACTACGCGGACGTCGAGGACCTGCTGGACGCCGCCGCCGAGGCCGGCCAGCCGCCCCTGATCGTCGCGCTCGACGGCGTCACCGACCCCCGCAACCTGGGCGCCGTGCTCCGGTCCGCGGGGGCCTTCGGCGCGCACGGCGTCGTCGTGCCGTCGCGCCGCTCGGCCGGCGTCACCGCGTCGGCGTGGAAGGTGTCGGCCGGGGCCGCGGCGCGGGTGCCCGTGGCCAAGGTGACGAACCTGGCGCGGACGCTCGCCGACCTGAAGAAGTCCGGGGCGTTCGTCGTCGGGCTGGACGCGGGCGGGGACACCACCGTGCGCGACCTCGCGTTCGCCACCGACCCGCTCGTGCTCGTCGTGGGGTCCGAGGGGCATGGCCTCTCCCGCCTGGTGCGCGAGACCTGCGACGCCGTCGCGTCCATCCCCATCTCGTCCGACGTCGAGTCGCTGAACGCCGGCGTCGCCGCGGGCATCACGCTCTACGAGGTGGCCCAGGCCCGCCGCTGACCGCGCCCCCGCCGCCGTCCGGGGGGGCGGGGCCGCGTCAGGTCGACAGGTGGAAGTGGTCGTCCTCCGGGGCGGAGTCCGGGCCGGCGCCCATGTCGACGATGTCGACGTCGCCCTCGCGGTCGGGCTCGCCCGGCGGCAGGCCGAGGAGGGCCTTCTCGTCCGGGCGGTGGCGCAGCACGTGCTCCACGTAGGACGCCGTGGCCTCGGGCATCGGGACGTCGCGCCCCGCCTGCTCGGAGATGAACCAGCGGTGGTCGAGGATCTCGTGGAACAGCTGCGCCGGCTCGAGCTTGCGGCGCAGCTCCCGCGGGACGGCGCGGATCGTCGGCTGGAAGACGTTCTGCGACCAGTCGTGCGCCACCATCTGCGGGTCGTCCTCCTGACGGTCCGTGGCCGCCACGTAGGAGTCGAGGTCGTTGAGGAGCCGCCGGGCCTGGTTGTCCTGGACGTCCAGGCCGGTGAGGCGGAACAGGCGGCGTGAGTGGTGCCCGGCGTCGACCACCTGGGGCTGGATCCGCACCGTGGTGCCGTCGATGTCCGTGGTGATCGACAGCTCGCCGACGTCGAAGCCCAGGTCGTTGAGCCGGTCGATGCGCGCCGCGACCCGCCAGCGCTCGTCGGACCCGAACGACTCGACGCCCGTGAGCGCCTCCCACAGCTCCGTGTACCGGGAGACGAGGGCGTCGCCGATCGCGATGGCGTCGACCTCCTCGTCGAGCAGCTCGCCCGCCTCGAGGTCGAACAGCTCGCCGATGATGTTGGTGCGGGCGAGGTCGACGTCGTAGGAGCGCTGACCGGGGGTGAGCTCGCGGTGCAGGTCGCCGGTCTCGGCGTCGACGAGGTAGGCGGCGAACTGGTGCGCGTCGCGCCGGAACAGGGTGTTCGACAGCGACACGTCGCCCCAGTAGAAGCCGACCAGGTGGACCCGCACCAGCAGGACCGCGAGCGCGTCGATGAGGCGCGCCGCGGTGTCGGGGCGCAGCGCCTGGCTGAAGACGGCCCGGTAGGGGAGCGAGAACGCGAGGTGCTCCGTGACGAGCGCGGCCTCCAGCGGCTCGCCGTCGTCGTCCAGGCGGCCCGTCACGACGCCCACGGGGCGCACGGCCGGGATGTCGAGCTTGCGCAGCTGGCGCAGCAGGTCGTACTCGCGGAACGCGACCGCCTCGCTGATCTCCTTGATCGCGAGCACGCGCCCGCCGAGGCGGACGAACCGCACGACGTGCCGCGAGATGCCGCGGGGGAGGGCGGCGAGCACGTCCGCGGGCCACTCGGCCAGGGGGGCGCGCCACGGCAGGTCGAGCAGCGCGGAGTCCGGCGTCGCCGAGGTGATCTGCAGCTGTTCCACGTCGCTCCATACGTTGTGGGTGGGCCCGTGGCCCCCGTGCGAGCCGTGAGCGGGCCACGAGCCCACCCACAACGCTCCGGCTCGTCAGGGTACGCGACGAGGGGCGGGCCCGGCAGCAGCCGGACCCGCCCCTCGGGCGGTGCGCTGACTCAGTTGAGGCGGTTGCCCGTCGCGGCCGAGAAGAGGTGCGACTGGCCCGGCTTGATCGTCACGTGGATCGTGTCGCCCTTCATGGGGACGTTGCGCGGGTCGATGCGCACGATCACCTGGTTGTCGCCGGCGCCCGAGCGGACCTCGGCCTCCTCGGCGGCGGGGCCGACGAGCGTACCGTAGACGAAGGCGTCCGAGCCGAGCTCCTCGACGAGGTTGACGGCCACGGGCATCGCGTTGTCGGTGCCGTCCGAGACCACCTCGAGCGCCTCGGGGCGGAAGCCGATGGTGATCTTGCCGCCGTCGGCGTCGGTGAGCTGCTCCACGGTCGACCGCTCCAGCGGCACCCGTGCGGCGCCCACGTGCGCGATGCCGTTGTCGACCTTGAAGGTGGCGATGTTCATCGCCGGCGAGCCGATGAAGCCCGCGACGAAGACGTTGGCCGGGGTGTCGTACATCTCGCGCGGCGTGCCGACCTGCTGGAGGAGGCCGCCCTTGAGCACCGCGATGCGGTCGCCCATGGTGAGCGCCTCGGTCTGGTCGTGCGTCACGTAGACGGTCGTGACGCCGAGGCGGCGCTGCAGCGACGCGATCTGCGTACGGGTCTGGACGCGGAGCTTGGCGTCGAGGTTCGACAGCGGCTCGTCCATGAGGAACACCTGCGGCTGGCGCACGATCGCGCGGCCCATGGCGACACGCTGGCGCTGACCACCGGAGAGCGCCTTGGGCTTGCGGTCGAGGTACTCGGTGAGGTCGAGGATCTTGGCGGCCTCCTCGACACGCTGGCGGATCTCGGCCTTGGGGGTGCCGGCGATCTTCAGCGCGAAGCCCATGTTGTCCGCCACCGACATGTGCGGGTACAGCGCGTAGTTCTGGAACACCATCGCGATGTCGCGGTCCTTCGGCTGGACGTCCGTGACGTCGCGGTCGCCGATGAGGATGCTGCCGCCGTTCACGTCCTCCAGGCCGGCGAGCATGCGCAGCGAGGTGGACTTGCCGCAGCCCGAGGGGCCGACCAGGACGAGGAACTCGCCGTCCTCGACGTGCAGGTTGAGCTGGTCGACGGCGGGGCGCTCAGTGCCCGGGTAGATGCGCGTCGCGTGGTCGAAGGTGACCGTAGCCATGGTTGCAATCCCTCCACCGGCAGGTACGTGCCGGACGATCCGTTGTGGGTGGGTGCCGTTGCTTTCACGCTGGCGTGTCGGCGGTGACACATTCTGTTGTCGTGCGCCCCGTGCCTCGGCCGGACGGCCTCGGATCGGTGCGCCGGGATGATCGTACATGCCCCGGGCGTGAGTTCTGACACAGCCCAGGTCAGCGCCTCGCGGGCGCTCGGAAAGGGCTGTCCGTCACCCCTCGAGCGCGTCCGCGAGGCGCTCGAGGAGGGCGGCGAGGGCGTCCGCGTCGGCGACGCGCTCGGTCGCGAGCGTCGGCCCGGCGCCCACCTTGACCCCGAGGTCGTCCGGCCCGAGCACCTCGAACGCCGCCTCGTCGGTGGTGTCGTCGCCGGCGTACAGCACGAGCCCGCGGAGCCGGTCGTCGCCCTCCTCCAGCTCCTCGCGCAGCCGCTCGACGGCGACTCCCTTGGAGGTGGGGACGACGGCGATCTCGACCACGTCCTTGCCGTGCATCGCGTGCAGGCCGAGCCGGGCGGCCACCGCGTCGGCGTCGGCCGCGGCCGCGCGGGCGTCGTCCGGCCCGCTGAGCCGGGTGTGCAGGACGGCGGCGCTCGGTTTGTCCTGCACCCACGCGCCGCGCCGCCCGTCCACGGCGTCCTGCAACCCCTCGCGCAGCCGCTCCAGGGTGTCGGCCTGCGCCTCGGTGAGGCGCAGCGGCACGGCGTCGACGCCGTGGGCGGCGACGCGTCCGGTCTCCGCGCCGTGGCTCCCGACCAGGTACGTGCCCGCCGGTGCCGCCGACCGGTCGGCGAGGTCCGTGAGGTTGCGGCCCGAGACGAGGGCGAGGCGCAGCTCGTCGCCCCCGGGCGGCGCCTGCCGCGCCGCGAGCGCGGCGAGCCGGTCCACGGCCGCGCGCGCGGCGGGCGTCATCGTCGAGGCCGAGGGGTCGTCGACGAGGGGCGCGAGCGTCCCGTCGAAGTCGAGCGCGACGAGCCGCGCGACCCGCGGCGTCGCCCGGTCGGGCCGGCCGGCGAACGCGAGCACCGCGGCCACGGCCGCCTCGTCCCCGCCCGGCACGGGCCCGCTCACCCGCCGCCCGGTCTCCTGCTGCCCGGTCTCCTGCTGCCCGGACACCCGGGGCCCGTTCACCCGCGGCTCGACCGGGCCGGCATGGCCGTGAGCACGCCGAGGAACGTCTCGGACCACTTCGCGACGTCGTCGGCCATCACCTTGCGGCGCAGCCGGCGCATCCGCCGCCGCTGCTCGCGCGCGGGCATGTGCGCCGCCGCGACGATGGTGTCCTTCATCCCGTCGATGTCGTGCGGGTTGACCAGCAGCGGGCCGGGGGCCAGCTCGTCGGCGGCGCCCGTGAACTCGCTCAGCACCAGCACCCCCTGCTCGTCCGAGCGCGCCGCGATGTACTCCTTCGCCACGAGGTTCATGCCGTCGCGCAACGACGTGACGAGCATGACGTCGGCTGCGAGGTACAGGGCGGCCATCTCGTCGGGCGGGTAGGAGTGGTGGAGGTAGTGGATCGCGGAGTGCCCGAGCTCGCCGAACTCGCCGTTGATGCGGCCCACGAGCCCCTCGACGTGCTCGCGCAGGTCCTGGTAGGCCCCGACGTTCTCGCGGCTCGGGCTCGCGACCTGTACCAGCGTGCAGTGCTCGACGTCGAGCCGGCCGTCCTGCAGCAGCTCGCCGTACGCCTTGATGCGGTGCCGGATGCCCTTGGTGTAGTCCAGGCGGTCGACGCCCAGCATCATCACCTTCGGGTCGCCCAGGTCGGCGCGGATCTCCTTCGCGCGAGCCTGCACCTCGGGCTCGCGGGCGAGCGCGTCGAAGTGGTGGGAGTCGATCGAGATGGGGAACGCGGCGGCGCGCACGTGCCGGGCGGGGCGTCCGTCCTCCTCCGCGACCGTGATGATCGGCCCGCGCGTGGTGTGCTTCGTGAGCCGCCGCACCGAGCGCACGAAGTTCGAGGCGTCGCCGCCGCGCTGGAAGCCGATGAGGTCCGCGCCCAGCAGGCCCTCGACGATCTGCGTGCGCCACGGCAGCTGCTGGAACAGCTCCACCGCGGGGAACGGGATGTGGTCGAAGAACCCGATGCGCAGGTCGGGGCGCAGCTCGCGGAGCATCTTCGGCACCAGCTGGAGCTGGTAGTCGTGCACCCAGACGACCGCGTTCTCCGCCGCCTGCGCGGCCGCGGCCTCGGCGAACCGGCGGTTGACGCGGCGGTAGGCGTCCCACCACTGCCGGTGGTAGGTCGGGGGCGAGATGACGTCGTGGTACAGCGGCCAGAGGGTGTCGTTGGAGAACCCCTCGTAGTACCGCTCGATCTCCGCCCTGCTGAGCGTGACGGGCACCAGCAGCATGTCGTCGGCCTCGAACGGCTCGTGCTCGAGGTCGGGGGCACCGGACCAGCCGACCCACGCGCCGTCCGCCTCCCGCATGACCGGCTCGAGGGCCGTGACCAGCCCACCGGGCGAGCGGTGCCAGTCCACCTCGCCGTCGGCGTCGACCGTGAAGTCGACCGGGAGCCGGTTGGCGACGACGACGAGGTCGTACCCGTCGCCCTTCCGACGATGGCTGCTTGACGAACCGTTGCCTGTCAAGGGACCTCTCTCCACGCGTTCTGCCAGGAATCCATCAAAGACTCCGGAGGGCTTCGAAAAGGACGACGTCCTCCCCGGACAGGGTACCGACGCGGCCGCGGGCTCGCCCCGGCGCGGCGCGACGTCACCCGAACCGCCCCGGCGGCAGCGGGGCGCACGGGCGCTCCCCGACCTGCCCGCGACCTGCGCACGACCCGGCGGTGACCTGTCGCGGACCCGCGCGGCACGGCGCGCCCCGGGAGGTCCGGCCCGATACGGTGTGCCCCATGGGTGAGGTCGACGCGATGCAGGTCCCGGGGCGCAACCCCGTGCCCGGCCCGCCGTCGGCCACGCGCGACGGCGGCGAAGACGGCAGCGGGCAGCACGGGAGCAACCAGGACGGCGCGGCGCGCGGCGGCACGTCCTCGGACCACCCGCCGCGCGTCTCCCGGACCCGGGACGGCGGCCTCGCCGAGGGTGCGGAGGTCGGCGGGTACACGGTCGTACGTCCGCTCGGGAGCGGCGCGATGGGCGCCGTCTACGAGGCGGTCGACGGCGGCGGCGGCCGCGTGGCGCTCAAGGTGCTGCACGCGCACGTCGACGCCGACCCCGCCGGGCGCGAGCGGCTCCGGCGCGAGGCCGCGGCGCTGCAGCGGCTCCGGCACCCCGCCGTCGCGCAGGTGCTCGACGCCGAGCTGGAGGGCGCGTACGCGTTCGTCGTGACGGAGCTGGTGGACGGCGTCACCCTCGAGGAGGAGGTGGACGAGCGCGGCCCGCTCGACGCCGCCGACGTCTTCTCCCTCGCCGACCAGCTCGCCGCCGCCCTGGAGGCCGTGCACGACGCGGGCGTGGTGCACCGCGACCTCAAGCCCTCGAACGTGATGATCACCGCGCAGGGCCCGGTGCTCATCGACTTCGGCATCGCGCAGGGGCCCGGCGACACCCGGACCACGTCCGCGGGGTTCGTCATGGGCACCCCCGGCTACATCGCGCCCGAGCTGCTCGACGGCGGCGCGCCCGTCGCGGAGACCGACTGGTGGAGCTGGGCCGCCCTGCTGTCGTTCGCCGCCACCGGCCGCTCGCCGTTCGGCGTCCGTCCCACCGAGCTGGTGCTTCGCCGCTCCCGGGAGGGGAGGCCGGACCTGCACGGCGTGCCGCCCCGCACGGCGCGGGCGCTCGCGGGGGCGCTCCAGGCCGACCCGGCGCTCCGCTGGGGGCCCACCGAGGTGGCGCGGGCCCTGCGCCGGGACCTCGACGACGCCCTGGGCGGCGCGCCCGACCCCTGGGCCTCGCCGGACGCCACGCAGCGCATCGCGCAGTCCACCGAGTCGCAGGCGGCCGCGACCCAGCGGGTGGGGCTGCCGACGCAGGTCGTCGCGGCCGCCGCGGCCCCGGCGTCGTACCCCCCGACCGGTGCAGTCCCCCTCGCCCCTGGCAGCGCGCCGGGCGCGCCGCCGCCCCCGCCGCCCGTCGCGCCGGACCGCCCGACCACGTCCGCCCCCGCCACGCCGGCCGACGCCGACGACCCGACGCAGACGATGACCGCCCTGGAGCGCGACCGGCTGCAGGCGCAGGACGGCGCCACGCGTGCCATCCCGGTCGGCGACGTCCGCTACAAGGGCTACGACCAGCTGGTCGAGGAGCTGCCGCCCGAGCCCCCCGGCCCGTACGAGCGTCCGGTGCACCGACGGCGCACCGGGACGGCCGTCGCCGTCGCGCTTCCGCTCGTCGCCCTCGCGGCCACCCGCCCGCTCATCGGGTTCGGCGCGCTCATCGCGCTCGTCCTCGTGTGCCGCGCCGTCGCGACGTCGGGCGACCGGCTGCACACGCGGCGCGAGCACAGGGGCGTCCGCCGCTCCGACGGGTTCGTCGGCACGCTGCTGTTCCCCTGGCACGCGCTCCTCGGCGTGCTCGGGTCGATCCCCGCGGTGCTGGTCGGCGCGTGCGCCGGGCTGCTGACGCTGCTGGCCGGCTGGTGGCTGTTCGGCGCGGGCCACCTCATCGTGCTGCCCCGCGACGACCTGGAGGCGCGCTCCCAGGGCGGGATGAACGAGGGCATCGTGTTCAACGGCGTCCTGGCGGGGGTGATGGTCGTCGCGCTCCTGGCCACGTGGTTCGGGCCGGCGGGCGGCACCGCGCGCGAGGGCGGCCGCATCATCCTCGGGAAGATCGCCCCGGGCCGCGTCGGCGCCGCCGTCCTCGTGGCCGTCTGCCTGGTGCTCACGGTGATCCTCGTCGCACCCGTGCTCTCCGACCCGACGATCGAGTGGTGGCCCATCAGCGGGCCCCCCGATCTCCTCTGACTCCTCGCGCTCGTCGTCGGTCGGCCCGGCAGGACATTCCCGGCGAACGTCCAGGTGCCGCGGGTAGGCTTCGCCCCGTCCGGCGCTGCCGCGCCGCCCCGCCCTCCCGAGATCCTCGAGGACACGATGTCGACGAAGAACCCGAACATGACGAAGGCGCAGCGCCGTGACGCGGCGCGCGCCGAGGCGCTCGCCCTGCGCGAGAAGGAGCAGCAGCGCGACCGGCGCAACCGGATCATCACCCTGTCCGTGCTCGGCGTCGCGCTCGTCGCGCTCGGTGTCGTGGTCTGGATGATCCTGCAGCAGGGCGCGAAGAACAACGTCGAGGACGTCCCCCTGGCGGAGGTCACGATGCCCTCGACGGCGCAGGACGACGGCGGCATCCCGGTCGGCGCGGACGACGCGGCCGGCACGACCAACGACGACGCGCCCGTCATCGACGTCTACCTCGACTACATGTGCCCCGTGTGCGGCCAGTTCGAGCAGACCAACGCCGGCGACATCGACGAGATGGTCGCGGGCGGCGACGCGACCGTCGTCTACCACCCCGTGTCGATCCTCGACCGGCTGTCCGCCGGCACCGACTACTCGACGCGCGCCGCCTCGGCCGCGGCCTACGTCGCCGACAAGGCCCCCGAGGCGTTCCCGGCGTTCCACGCGGCGCTGTTCACCAACCAGCCCGCAGAGAACACCGAGGGGCTGTCGGACGAGCAGCTCGCGTCGTACGCCGAGGAGGCGGGGGCGTCGGCCGACGTCGCGACCGCCATCGAGGACGGCACCGCCCGCCAGACGTTCGGCCAGTACGTCCACTCGGCGACGCAGGAGGCGACCTCCGACGAGGCGCTGCAGAACCCGCAGTCGGGCTCGTTCGGCACGCCGACCGTCCTCGTCGACGGCGAGGTCTTCGGCGACTGGGGCACCCAGGGCGCCCTGGGCCAGGCCGTCACCGCGGCCGCCGGCAGCTGACCGCCGCGCGGCACGGCCTCCCCGTCCCGGTAGGCTGTGCCGCGCTCCCGCCGCCTTAGCTCAGCTGGTAGAGCTCCCGTCTTGTAAACGGAAGGTCGTCGGTTCGAATCCGACAGGCGGCTCCACACCCTCTCGACGCGCGCCGACGCCCCGAGGTCATCCGGTCCGCGCGGCGCGTCGGTCGCGGCGGCGCCGCGCCAGCTCGCGGGACGACTCGACGACGACGATCGGCCCGAGCGCGAGGCAGATCAGCGCCGCGGCGGAGAACAGCGACTCCCACCATCCCCAGCCCGGCACGCCCACCTGGCGTACGCGGCCGGGGTCCCGCGGGTCGTAGACGACGTCGATGGTGCTGCCAGGCCTGGCGTCGTCGTTCCAGTGCTGGAGCTCGCTCGGGCGTCCGTCGTCCACGTCCGCGACGAGGATGCTCAGCTCGTCCGGGCCGCGGCGATGGTGATCGCGCCCGAGGACGAAGGCCGTGCCCTCGACGCCGTGCGTGGCGAGGGCGACCTGGGTGGTCACGGCGTCGACGACGAACCAGCAGCCGAACCCGACGAACATGACGAGGCCGACGACCGCGCCCCAGATGTCGCGCGTCCGCGACCCGCCGACCTGGGCCCGCAGGCGTCCACGTGCCGCGGACCACCGCCCCGCGGTCGTGCCCCCGGCCCTGCTCCGTGCGGTCATCGGGCCTCCTCGCCGTCCTGCGGATGACGGCGGGACGCTACCGCACGGCCGGAGCCCCGACCCCTACTCGTCCGCCGCGGGCGGCCAGGCCGTGGGCGCGCCCCACTTGGGCGCGCGGCCGTCGCCGCTGGACGTGTGCTTGATCCGGCGCTGCACCCAGGGCACGACGTGCGTGCGCGCCCACTGCGCGTTGGCGCGGGCCCGCTCGACGAACGCCTGCGGCGGCAGGGGGTCGAGCGCGACGGCGTAGTCGGGGTCGACCGGCGCCTGGCCGAGGCCGACGAGCGCGGCGTCGGCGACGCGGCGGTGCCCCTCGGGGGTGAGGTGGATGCGGTCGTCGGCCCACATGCGCAGGTCGAACAGGGGGTCGAGGCCCCACAGGTCCAGCACGTGCGCCCCGTGCTTGCGCGCGATGGTCCAGATGTTCGCGTTGTACTGGCCCACGCGGCCGCGGGTCCAGCTCAGCCCGGCGCCCGCCTTGAAGCCCGTGCCGAGGAGGACGTCGGCGCCCGTCGCGCGGATCGCCGCCACGCCCTGCTCCAGGCGGGCCGAGAGCACGTCGATGTCGGCCTGCGGGCGCAGGATGTCGTTGCCGCCGCCGACGAACGACACCAGGTCGGGCTGCATCGCCAGCGCGACGTCGACCTGCTCGTCCAGGATGTGGCGCAGCAGCCGGCCGCGGATGGCGAGGTTCGCGTACGCCAGGGCGGGCTCGCCGGCGGTGGTGCGGCGGGTGGACAGCGCGCCGGCGAGGCGGTCCGCCCAGCCGCGCTGCTTCGCCGCCGACTCCGTTCCTCCCGGGGCGGGGGAGCCGTCGTCGTAGGGGTACGGGTCCCACAGGCCCTCGCTGAACGAGTCGCCGATCGCGACGTAGCGCGTCCACGGGGGGACGGAGGTGGGGGCGGCGCCAGGGGTCGTGCCGTCAGGGGTCGGGGTGGAGTCCTGCGTGGTCACGTCCGCCATTGTGCTCCTCGGGCGGCGGTGGGCGCTCGGGGCGACGACGCCGGACCGGCCCTCGCGGTCGGACCGGCGTCAGGCGAGGCGCCAGTCCACCGGCGTCCCGCCCTGCGCCTCGAGCAGCGCGTTGACGCGGGAGAACGGTCGGGAGCCGAAGAAGCCGCGGTACGCGGACAGCGGGCTGGGGTGCGCGCTCTCGACCGTCGGGACGTGGCCGAGCCACGGCTTGAGCGACGCGGCGTCGCGCCCCCACAGGATCGCGACGAGCGGGCCGCCGCGGGCCACGAGCGCCTTGATCGCGGCCTCCGTGACCTGCTCCCACCCCTTGCCGCGGTGCGACGCCGGGGTACCGGGCCGCACGGTCAGCACGCGGTTGAGCAGCATGACGCCCTGGTCGGCCCAGGGGCGCAGGTCGCCGTTCGACGGCGTCGGCACACCGACGTCCTCGGCGAGCTCGGTGTAGATGTTCACCAGCGACCTGGGCACCGGTCGCACCTGCGGCTGCACGGAGAACGACAGGCCCATGGGGTGCCCGGGCGTGGGGTACGGGTCCTGCCCGACGACGAGCACGCGCACGTCGGCGAGCGGTCGGGAGAACGCCGCGAAGATGTCCGGCCCCTCGGGCAGGTACGTGCGCCCCGCGGCGACCTCGGCGCGCAGGAAGTCGCCCATCGCGTGGATCTGCGGCTCGACGTCGGCCAGTGCGGCGGCCCAGTCGGGCGCCATGACCTGGTCGAGCGGCGGCCGCTCCTGCGTCGTCGTGCCGGGGCCGGTCGTCGTCGGGGTGTCCACGCCGCGACGCTAGCGCACCCGCCCGGCGAGCTGTCAGGGCCACGGGCACGGGAAGATGCGTGTGGCCCTGACAGGTCGCGGGATCGCGGCGCGCGGGGCGACGTCGTCGGGACCGGCGCGCGGACGCGCCATACTGGGACGCCATGAGCGAGATCCTGGTCCAGGAGGTCCAGCCGGACCCGGAGGCGTCGGGCACGACGGCGACCGAGTCGTCCGCGGCATCGACCGCGACGTCGTCGGACGGCGACCTCTCCGACCGCGACCGCGAGATCCTCGCCTTCGAGCGGCAGTGGTGGAAGTACGCCGGGGCGAAGGAGCAGGCGGTGCGCGAGCTGTTCGGGCTGTCGGCGACGCGCTACTACCAGGTGCTGAACGCCCTCATCGACTCGCCGGCAGCGCTCGCCCACGACCCCATGCTCGTCAAGCGGCTGCGCCGGATGCGGTCCACGCGCCAGCGGGCCCGCTCCGCGCGGCGCCTCTCCGACGGCCAGAGCTGACGACGCGCCCGTGACCCGGGCGGACCGGCAGGCCAGGGGCTCGCTGAGAGCGGTCTGGACGGGCGGACGCCCGGAACGGCTACCCTGTCCGCCGTGAGCAAGAGCCATTACCCCTACCCGCCCGACGAGTTCGACGTCCGCGGGCCCGAGGGCACGCCGGTCGGTGTGCATCGTGAGCCGCGCAGCGGGTGGAGCTCGGTGTGGCCGTTCCTGCTGATCGTCGTCGTGTGCGGCGGGCTCGCGGTCGGCATCGTCTCCTTCCTGTCGGACGACGGCGACCCCGCGACGCCTCCCGCCGCCGAGCAGACCGCGGGAGCCGGCGCCGAGCCCGAGGCCTCCGCCTCCGCCGACGCCGAGGGCGAGGAGCCGCCGGCCGACGGCGAGGAGGGTGGCGACACCTCGGAGGAGCCGACGGACGGCGAGTCGGAGGCGGCCACCGAACTGCCCGGCGACCCGGCGGCGGCGAACCTCGAGGCGTCGGTCGTCGTCTACAACGACGGTGCGGGCCAGGGCCAGGCAGCGGCCGGTCAGGGCGTCCTCTCGAGCGACGGCGGGTTCGTCGACGTCGCGGCCACGGACGCGCCGGACACGCTGAAGGGCGTCTACGAGGAGACGACCGTCCTGTACGGCGCGGACCGCGCGGACACGGCCAGCGCCGTCGCCGAGGCGCTCGGCGTCGACCCGGCGAACGTGCAGGAGTCCGACGACGTCACGGCCAGCGAGCAGGCCGTCTGGGTGGTCCTCAAGTCGCCCGTGGGCTGACCGTCGTCGCCCGTCCGGAATCTCGGATGCCGACATTCCGGACATCGGTGCTTCCCTTGCCGCGATCGCCGCTACTAGGCTCCCCCTCACCGTGGGGTGCCTGCCCTGCGGCCGAGTAGCACAAGGAGAGGTACATGGCCCAGGGCACCGTCAAGTGGTTCAACGCGGAGAAGGGGTTCGGGTTCATCACCCCGGCCGCGGGCGGGCAGGACCTGTTCGTCCACTACAGCGCCATCCAGACCGACGGGTACCGCACCCTGGACGAGGGCCAGGGCGTCGAGTTCGAGGTCGGCCAGGGACAGAAGGGTCCGCAGGCCGAGCAGGTCCGCCCGCTCTGACCACGCCGTCGACCCGCCGTCGACCGCGACAGGCCGGCACCGAGGACGCAGGGACGCGCCCGGGGTGCCGGCCTTCGTCGTCCCCGGGTGCGGCACGCCCTCGGCGAACGTCTTGCACTCGCCACCCGAGAGTGCCAATAATGGCTTAGCACTCTCGGCCTGTGAGTGACAGCCGCCTCCCGGGGCGGCGTTCTCCTGGGCCGCGGGTGAAGCATTCGGGTCGTTCGGTGAGACCCTCCGCGTGCGCGTGACCTGAACGCCGCGGGGTGGGTCGTCCGTCGCGGGCGCCGGCCGGCCATCTCAGCCACCAGCGGAGGATCAGTCCCCATGGCCAAGATCATCGCGTTCGACGAGGAAGCTCGTCGGAGCATGGAGCGCGGGCTCAACCAGCTCGCCGACACCGTGAAGGTCACGCTCGGCCCCAAGGGCCGCAACGTCGTCCTGGACAAGAAGTGGGGCGCCCCCACGATCACCAACGACGGTGTCTCCATCGCCAAGGAGATCGAGCTCGACGACCCGTACGAGAAGATCGGCGCGGAGCTCGTCAAGGAGGTCGCCAAGAAGACGGACGACGTCGCGGGTGACGGCACCACCACCGCCACCGTGCTCGCCCAGGCGCTCGTGCGCGAGGGCCTGCGCGTCGTCGCCGCCGGCGCCAACCCGATCGCCGTCAAGCGCGGCATCGAGAAGGCCGTCGAGGCCGTCACCGAGCAGCTGCTCAACGCCGCGGTCGAGATCGAGACCAAGGACCAGATCGCCGCCACGGCCGCCATCTCGGCCGGCGACCCCTCCATCGGCGAGCTCATCGCCGAGGCCCTCGACAAGGTGGGCAAGGAGGGCGTGATCACGGTCGAGGAGTCGAACACGTTCGGCCTCGAGCTCGAGCTCACCGAGGGCATGCGCTTCGACAAGGGCTTCCTCGCCCGCTACTTCGAGACGGACCCGGAGCGCCAGGAGGCCGTCCTCGAGGACCCGTACGTCCTGATCGTCGAGTCGAAGATCTCGAACGTCAAGGACATGCTGCCGGTGCTCGACCAGGTCATGAAGGCCGGTCGCTCGCTGCTCATCATCGCCGAGGACGTCGAGGGCGAGGCCCTGGCCACCCTCGTGCTGAACAAGATCCGCGGCACCTTCAAGTCCGTCGCCGTCAAGGCCCCGGGCTTCGGCGACCGCCGCAAGGCCATGCTGCAGGACATCGCGATCCTCACCGGCGGCCAGGTCATCACCGAGACGGTGGGCCTCAAGCTGGAGAACGCGACCCTGGACCTGCTGGGCCAGGCGCGCAAGGTCGTCGTGACCAAGGACGAGACCACGATCGTCGAGGGTGCGGGCGACGCCGAGCTCATCTCGGGCCGCGTCAACCAGATCCGCTCCGAGATCGAGAAGTCGGACTCGGACTACGACCGCGAGAAGCTCCAGGAGCGTCTCGCCAAGCTGGCCGGCGGCGTGGCCGTCATCAAGGCCGGCGCGGCCACCGAGGTGGAGCTCAAGGAGCGCAAGCACCGCATCGAGGACGCCGTCCGCAACGCCAAGGCCGCGGTCGAGGAGGGCATCGTCGCCGGTGGTGGCGTCGCGCTGATCCAGGCCGGTGCCGCCGCGTTCCCGAAGCTGGAGCTCGAGGGCGACGAGGCGACCGGTGCGCAGATCGTCGCTGCGTCGATCTCGGCCCCGCTCAAGCAGATCGCGGTGAACGCCGGCCTCGAGGGCGGCGTCGTGGCGGAGAAGGTCAAGAACCTCCCCGCCGGCGAGGGCCTCAACGCCGCGACCGGCGTGTACGAGGACCTGCTGGCCGCGGGCGTCAACGACCCGGTCAAGGTCACGCGCTCCGCGCTGCAGAACGCCGCGTCGATCGCCGCGCTGTTCCTCACCACCGAGGCCGTCGTGGCCGACAAGCCGGAGCCGGCCTCGGCCGCGCCCGCCGGCGACGGTGGCATGGGCGGCATGGACTTCTGATCCGGAGTCCGGCCAGAGCCTGACGGTTCGACGACGGGCCCTCACCCTGCGGGGTGGGGGCCCGTCGTGCGTCCGGCGGTTGACACGGCGTCGTGGGTGCCCGGAGGATCCGGGTCGTGCACCGTGAACCTGGGGGCCGCGCATGATCGTCGCCCTGCACTCGGTCCTGCGGCCGGGCGCCGTCGACGACTACCGCGTCGAGCACGCCGCCGTCCCCGCCGACCTCGACGCCGCGTTCGCCCGGGTGGGCATCCACGGGTGGACGATCTGGCGCTCCGGCGAGCGGCTCTTCCACGTCGTCGACTGCGACGACTTCGACGCCGCGATCGCCGCGCTCGACGACGACCCGGCCAACGTGGCCTGGCAGGCGTCGATCGGGCGCTGGGTCGAGGTGTTCCGCGACGCCGACGGCCAGGACGGGTTCGCGCCCCTGGAGCAGGTGTGGTCGCTCGCGGCCCAGCGCGCGGGGACCGCGCCGTGACGCCCGGACGCGGCTGAGGGCGCCCCGCACGACGCGGGACGCCCTCTCCGTCTCAGCGGGCCGCGAAGAGCCGCGTGGCCTGGGCCTCGGCGTCCGCGTAGGTGCGCGACGCCGACGACAGGGCCGCCGTCACGGCGTCGAGCGCCGCCTCGACCTGGGTCTGCGTGGCCTGCCACTGACCCATGACGCCCGCGAACTGGGTCGCCGCGCCGCCGTGCCAGCTGGACTGCAGGTCCTGCAGGTGCCGCATCATCGCCCCCACCTCGGAGCGGATCGCCGCCACGGAACCGTTCACCGCCGCGCTCGCCTGCGCGACCCGCTCGCTGTCGACCTCGTACCGCACGTGTCCTCCTTCGTCGCCGTGCCCCCTGGGGGGTTGCCGACGACGACGTTACGGAGCGTGCGGCGCGCGCGGACGCCGTCGTCCACAGGCTGTGGAGGACCGGGCCGGGGCAGGGTCAGGAGGCCGGCTTCTCCTCGAGCAGGCGCCGCTCCTTGAGCAGCCGGTGCAGCTCGCCGTCGAGGTTCTGCCGGGCCGCCTCCTCCCACGCCGCACCCATCGGGCTGAAGTACAGCGACGGGCGCTGCAGCAGCTTCGTGAGCACGCGGACGCGGGCGTCGAGGTAGTCGGGCAGCGGGATGTGCGAGTACTCCGCCCGCACGTTCGCCATGTACGCCTTGTAGCGCTGCGGCTCGGCCGCCAGCATCGCGAGGTCGGCGTCGTTGAGCACCGCCGAGTCGACGTCGTCAGGCAGCGGCTTGTGGCGGTCGATCGAGTCGACGAGCCGCGCGGTGCGCTCCACCGCGGCGTCCGGCAGGCCGAGCTGGGTGAGCTGCGTGCGCGCGAGGTTCGCGCTCACCGTGGTCTGCTCGCCGCCCTGGTTCGCCTGGGCGACCTTGCGCGTCGCGTCGAACACCGCGCCGTGGTACCACGCCGCGAGGCGCACCAGGTCGGGCTCGTGCGTCTCCTGGGACAGCTCGTCCACGCGGTGCAGGACGTCGGCCAGGTGGCGCAGGTTGTGGAAGTGCCGCTCCGGGGCGGACCACCGGTCGATGAGGTCCTCCCCGACAGAGCGGATCTCCGCGTCGTCGGCGGTCGCTCCCGCACCGTGACAGGTGCGGACGAACGCGGAGAGGAACCACTGGGGCGCGTCGGCGCTCATGACGCCCATCGCAATCAGACCTTCGGTCGTCGGACTCGGACTGTCCTCCTCCTCGTCAGACTACGACCGACGGGCGACATCGCACCGCGATCAGGGTGCCGGCCACGCCTGCTGGTCAGCCTTCCGGTCAGGCGGAGGAGGACGACGCGCCATCGTAGCCGTCCGCCGACGGGAGAAGAACTCGCACCGTCATCCCGCCGCCGGGCGTCTCGCTCACCGACACGTGGCCCTGGTGCGCGCCGACGATCGCCGCGACGATCGCCATCCCCAGGCCGGAGCCGCCGGACTCCCGGTTCCGCGACGAGTCGGCGCGGTAGAAGCGCTCGAACACGCGGCTCGACTGCTCCGGCGTGATGCCCGGGCCGTGGTCGCGCACCTCGACGACGGCGCCGCCGTCCGGCGACCGGCCCACCGCCAGCTCGGCCGGGGAGCCGGCCGGTGTGTGCCTCGCCACGTTCCCCACGAGGTTGGTCAGCACCTGGCGCAGCCGGTCGCCGTCGCCGGTGACGACGACGCCGGACGGCGCGGGCGCGCCCGGGGCGAGCCCGGTCACCGCGACCTCGCGCGTCGGGTCGAGGGCGTGCAGGTCCTGGGCCGCGTCGCGGGCCATCGCTCCGAGGTCCACGGGCTCGTGGCGCATCGGCCGGCCCTCGTCGAGCCGGGCGAGCACCAGGAGGTCGTTGACCAGCGTGCTCATGCGGCGTGCCGAGTCCTCGATGCGCCCCATGGTGTCGTCCACCTTGGCGGGCGTGTCGAGCGCGCCGAGCCGGTACAGCTCGCCGTAGCCCTTGACCGTGGCCAGCGGCGTGCGGAGCTCGTGGCTCGCGTCGGAGACGAACCGGCGCATGCGGCGTTCCGACTCCTCCTGGGCGGAGAACGCGCGCTCGATCTGCGCCAGCATCGTGTTCAGCGACGCAGAGAGCGAGCCCACCTCGGTCGACGTCGGGCGCTCGGGGACGCGCTGCGACAGGTCGCCCGCGGCGATCTCCGCCGCCGTCGCCTCGATCCGGCGCAGCGGCCGCAGCGACCGGTGCACCAGCAGGAAGGAGATCGCCCCGCCGAGGATGACGATGCCGAGCGCCGAGAACAGCAGCGAGCGCGTGAGGTAGGCGACCGTGTGCTGCACGTTCGCCAGGGGGTAGGCGACGTACGCGATCACCTGGTTCGTCGAGTCGGCGAGGGACGCGACCCGCCACTGCGTCGGCGTCGTGCCCCCCGACCCCTCGACGGTGAACGGCTCGCCGTGCCGGTCGTGGACCTCGCTGTACGTCTCGACCGGGATGTCCGGGGTGCCGTACTTCTCGATGTTGGGGGTCCAGCCGATCGGGTCGCTGCTGACCTCGCCGGTCGCGTCCCGGAAGATCACGACGTAGTCGGTGGGCGGGCCGGAGGTGGGGGACTCCGACTGCCGCAGGGTGAGGTTCGCGACCCCCTGGGCGGACTGCCGCAGCTGCTGGTCCACCTGGTCGACCAGGTACGTCGAGACGACGGTGCGCGTCACGACCGCCGCGAGGACGAGGCCGGCGGCCAGCACGAGCACCGTGATCACGACGAGGCGGGTGAGCAGCGGCAGCCGCTCCAGCCACGTCCAGCGTCCGGTCCGGCCGGACGGCGTCGCGGCCGGCGGGTCGGTCGCGGACCGCGGGTCGGCGGGCAGGGCGCGGCCGTCCGCCGTCGTGCCGGTCACCGGCGGGGTGGGCGCGTCCGTCGTCCCCGGTGCGCCCGGCGTGGGCGCGCTCATCGCGGCGCCTGGGGCGCCCGCAGCAGGTAGCCGACGCCGCGCTTGGTGTGGATCAGCGGCGGCAGCGTGAGGTCGTCGCCGTCGGGGCCGGTGACGGTGAGGTTGTCGATCTTGCGGCGCAGGTAGGAGATGTAGGACTCGACGATGTTCGCGTCGCCGCCCCAGTCGTACTGCCACACGTGGTCGAGGATCTGCGCCTTGGAGAGCACGCGGCCGGCGTTGAGCATGAGGTAGCGCAGCAGCTTGAACTCGGTGGGGGACAGGTCGATCTCGACGCCGGCGCGGCGGACCTCGTGCGAGTCCTCGTCGAGCTCCAGGTCGCCGACGCGCAGGACGGCGTCGTCCTCGGGCTCGCCCGCGTGCGTGCGACGGAGCACCGCGCGGATGCGCGCCACGACCTCCTCCAGGCTGAACGGCTTCGTCACGTAGTCGTCCCCGCCGACGGTGAGCCCCTGCACCTTGTCCTGCGTGTCGTCGCGGGCGGTGAGGAACAGCACGGGGGTGTGCCGGCCGGTGGAGCGCATGCGGCGGGTCACGGTGAAGCCGTCCATGTCGGGCAGCATCACGTCGAGCACGACGAGGTCGGGCTCGACGTCGCGGACGAGCTGCAGCGCCCCGTTCCCGTCACCGGCGGCGTGGACCTCGAACCCGGCGAAACGCAGGGACGTGGACAGCAGCTCGCGGATGTTGGGCTCGTCGTCCACGACGACGAGGCGTGCCTCGGGTGCGCTCATGTCCTCAGTGTGCGACCGGGGTCTGAGCGTTGCCTGGGAAGGGGCTCGGACGGTGCTGGTGCCGTCAGGTCCAGCGCCAGACCTTCGCCGGGCGCCCGCGCCCACCGTGCGCCAGGCCGGCCTCCACGAGGCCGGGGAGCCGCGCCAGGTCGCGGTTCAGGTTGCCACGGTGCACGCGGCCCGTGAGCTGCTCCGTGATCGCGACGGCGTCGGTGGCGGTGAGCTCGGGCCCCGTCAGCGCGCGCGTGAGGCCCAGGTCGCGCCAGAGCATTCCGGCGACGAGCTCGCGGCTCGTCGCCAGGATCTGGTCGTGGTCGAACGCGAGGTGCGGGGCGTCGTCGACCGGGAACCACGGCCCCCCGGGCGCGGGCGCGTCGAAGGGGGAGTAGGCCGCCCACATGGCGACGGACAGGGACGGTCCGCGAGGGTCGCGGGTCGGCTCGTCGAACGTCCGCAGCTGGCCGAGCGCCCCCGGCGCCGACGGCACGGCCACCTTGTCGAGGGCCCGGGCCGCGGCGTCCGCAAGGCGCTCCCCGCTGTGCACGACGACCCCCGGGAGGGCGATCTCGCCGCGGTACGGGTCCTGCGGGCGCTCGGGGGCGGCGAACAGGACGCGTCGGGCGGCCCGGTCGTAGGTCAGGGCGACCACGTCGACGGAGACGACGCTGAAGATGTCGGGCGGGGTCATGCGGATCATGCTGCCCTGCTCGCGGGCCCGTCCCCGACACGCGGCGAGCGGTCGGTGCGGCGCGGGCCGTCCGCCGTCAGGACGACGGGGGCCCCGACGGCCTCCTCGACGAGCCGGAGGACGGCGGCGGGGTCGTCGGGCAGCGGGGCGAGGTCGGGGAGGGCGCACGCCGCCGCCGCGGTGAGTCGCTCGGCGTGGGCGAGGTCCGGGTGCGCGGCGAACGCGAGCGGCTGCCGGTCCCCGCCCCACGAGCCGGCGACCCGGAGCGGGGTCCCCGCGGCCGCGGCGGCGGCGATCGCGTCGAGATGGCTGACGGCGACCCCGTCGACGCGCCCCGCGACCCGCGAGGCGTAGCGCAGGGCGGGCAGGTCGAGGTGCCCCGTGCGCCACCCGCCCTGGTAGCGGCCCTCCCGGTTGTCCGGCTCGGGCAGGACCAGGCCGGCGTCCTCGGTCGGCATGGGGCCCGCGCCGTGCCGCGTCGAGTAGGTCCGGGTCAGCCCGAGCACGAACGGGCGGTGTCCGGCGGCCTCGAGCTCGCGCACCAGGTGGCGGGGCGTCACCGTCGACCAGGTGGTGTGCGGGTGGAAGCCGTGGCACTCGTCGAGGAGCAGGCCCTGGCTGCCCTCGAAGATCACCGTGCCCGCGCCGAGCGCGTCCGCGAGCCGGCGGTCGACGCCGTCGGCGATCTCGACGTCGGCGGCGATCGCGCACAGCAGCGACGCCATCTCCGACACGGACGGGTGCGCCACGTCCCCGTCGTCGACCGACTCGAGCAGGGGAGCGGCGTACCGGGCGAGCGCGTCGAGCGCGGCGACCGTGCGACGCCTGTCGCGCAGGGTCGCGAGCGTCGGGGCGGGGCCGGGCGGGGCGGCGGCCGGGGCGATGAAGTTCCCGACGGCGTCGCCGGCCCGCGCGCGGGCGCGCACGGCGAGGTCGTAGGCCACGGTCTCGCCGATGCCGAGGCCCGTCGAGCCGTGCCGGCCAGAGCCGCGCGCGAGCTCCCGCGCCCGGTTCATGGCCGCATGGACCGGCGTCGTGACGAGGCACCGGGCGTCGGCGACGACCAGGCCGAGGGGGTCGTGGACGCCCTGACCCTCGAGCGCGTGCGCCTCGGCCGCGAGCAGCACCGGGTCGACGAGCATCGGCGCGCGCAGCACGGTGCGCAGGTCCAGGAAGGTGCCCGACCCGAACTGCCGGAACGTGTGGTGCCGGGCGCCGTGCCGGACGTTGTGGGCGGCCTGGCCGCCACCGGACCACCGCACCACGGCGACGGCGTCGGGCACGCCGGCCGCGAGGTGGTCGACCGTCGCGCCCTTCGACTCGTCGCCGTACCCGAGTCCCACGACGACGATGGCCTGCCGTGGTGCGGTGGTCAGCATCATGGGGTCCTTCCTAGAGGTCGGCGGGCAGGAGGCCGCCGGTGGCGGCGTCGCGGCCGGTCGTGGCGAGGCCGGCCAGGGCCTTGCCGACCGCGGCGGCGCCGGTCGACCCGATCGTGCCCAGGTCGGCCAGGCCCTCCTCGAGGGTGATGGCGTCCTCCATCATGCCGACCGTCAGCGCGATGAGGTCGCACACCGCGTCGGGGTCGTCGAGCTTGAGGAACCGTTCGCCGAGGAGGTCGCGCCAGTGCTCCTCGAGCCAGGGGGCGTCGTAGTAGGCGGTGAGGTTCGGGACCACGAAGTAGACGTGGAACTTCTCCTCCAGCCGGCGGTACACCTCGCGCACGTCGAGGTCGCGGAACGCCCGGTCGCCGACGAACTTCCTGATCGAGCTCGCGAAGAGCCGGTCCTTGTTGGCCTCGTCCCCGATGAGGAAGCAGTAGCCCTTGCGGCCGCGCCTCTCGAGCGAGTCCAGCCGGGCCCGCGTCGCGAGGAAGTGGGCGGCCAGGGCGTAGCCCTCCTTGCCGTCGCCGCCGCCCCCGCGCTCGAGGTAGATGTCCCGGAGCTGGGCGTCGATGCGGTTGTCCGACTCGAACTGCCCGACCTGGAGGGGCACGGCGTCGAACACGTCGTCCCCGATCGCGCCGACGAGGATCTGCGGGTCCTGTGCGTACCCGCCGCGCGTGAGGAGGCCGAGCAGGTCGGGCAGCCGCCGCTGGAGGGTCATGGGGACCTGCCCCATCGAGCCGGTGACGTCGAACAGGACCGCGATCGGGGTCGAGCGCGGGTGCTCGGCGCTGTCGCGGGCCTCGCGGGCCGTGGCGCCGAACGCCTCGAGGTCGGGGGCCGCCGTGCGCTGGTCGCGCGGCACTCCCCGCATCCTCGAGGTGTAGCCGAAGTCGTCCTGGCCGCGCGCCCGGCGCGCGGCCGCCGCGGCGGTGAAGGTGCTGGTGTCCCACTGTCCTGCGCCCATGACGGGCTCCTTTCGTCGGGGGGCCGGTGGCCCCGTGGTCTGTGCTAGGCCGCGTCCGGGAGGGCGAACGGGCGGTATCGCCGCGCGCCGTACAGGTGGCGCAGCAGGAGGTCGTACTCGGTCCGACGGCGACCCGCGTCGAGCGACGCCGAGGCCCGGGCCCAGGCGCGCTGGCGGGCCGCGTCGGGGTGGCCGTCGAGCAGCGCGTCGAAGAGGTCGGCGAGCCCGGCGTCGGCGGTCGTCGCGCCCCAGCCCGTCAGGACGACGCCGTGCCGAGTCGGGTGCACGAGGACGGTGTCGACGTCCAGGACCGCCGGCTCGCCCGCGAGGTCG
Source organism: Isoptericola sp. NPDC056618 (assembly GCF_042792715.1). Taxonomy (NCBI): domain Bacteria; kingdom Bacillati; phylum Actinomycetota; class Actinomycetes; order Micrococcales; family Promicromonosporaceae; genus Isoptericola; species Isoptericola sp. NPDC056618. The sequence goes on from NZ_JBHTVZ010000019.1 coordinate 32,409, forward strand.
AGGGCCAGGAGGACGCGGCGGGCCATCCACGCCCAGTCGCGGCCGTCGAGGCCGCCCGGGAAGGCCGAGCGGACCTCGCGCAGGGTGTGCAGCCCGTCGGGCAGCCGGGCCGCGACCCAGGCCCGGTCGGCCGTGGTGCCGCCGTCGACCGGCGTGGGGGCGAACGCGCCGGCGCCCGCCGTGGCGAGCGCCCTGGTCGCCGCCTGGAACCGGTCGGTGCCCCGGCTCTCGGTGCGGCTGAGCATGACGCGGAGCAGCGGGTCGTCGGTCGCGTACGTGCTGACCAGGTCGGCGCGGTGGAGGCGGTCGCGCAGCCGGTAGGTGTCGTGCCGGCCGACGACGTGCGGTGCCGCCGGGCCGGCCGTGCGCGCCGGGGCGCCGAGCCGCCACTGCTCGTAGAGGTCGTTGAGACGTGCCGTCGCCCGCTGCGCGACGTCGGGCGCGACGCCGTGGCCGACCGCCACGTCGGGGTGGACGAGGGCGACGAGGCGGCGGTAGGTCCGGCGGGCCCGGCGCGCGGCGGCGGCCTCCGTCGGTGCGCCGGCGAACAGGTCCGCCGCCGTCCGCGCTGCGGTGATGTCGGCGACGGCCTGGGCCGGGGTTCCTGCGTCCATGTTTTTACTCTAGACGAGTAATAAGACTCGCGGCAAGGGGTGGCGCCGTTCTCCGCGTCGCGGTGTCGGCGGGGGGACCCATGATGGGCGGGTGCGGATCACGGGGGAGCAGCGCCGGCGGCGCCTGGTCGGGCGACAGCTGGCGCTGGGCGTGGGCCGGCCCGGGTCACCGGCGCTGGCGACGCCGGAGGACGTCACGCGGAGGCTGGTCGCGCTGCACGCGACGGACGCGCCGAGCGTGCACCTCGCGGTCCTCGCCCGGGTGCCCGGGCTCGGTCTCGACGACGTGCGCGACGCCCTGTTCGAGCGGCGCAGCCTCGTCAAGGTGCTGGGCATGCGGCGCACGATGTTCGTCGTGCCGCGCGACCTGGTGCCGGTGGTGCACGCGGCGGCGTCGACCCCGGTCGCGTCGCGGCTGCGGGCGCGGCTGCTCAAGGAGCTCGCGACCCTGCCCACGGACCCGGCCGTCGACGACCCCGAGGCGCTGGTCGCGGACGCCGAGGCGCAGGTGCACGCTGCCCTCGCCGCCGGCCCGCTCGACGGCGCCGAGCTCTCGAGGGCGGCGCCGCTCCTGCGCACCGCGTTCCTGCCCACCACGGACAAGGCGTGGGACGTGCGCCGCACCATGACGTCGCCGCTGCTGTCCCTGCTGTCGGCCGAGGGCTCCGTGGTGCGCGGCGAGCCGCGCGGGGCGTGGTCGTCGCCGCGGCACGTGTGGTCGCCGATGACCGACTGGTTCCCCGACGGGATCCCCGTGATGGACGAGGAGGTGGCCCGGGTGGAGCTCGCCCGGGCGTGGCTCGAGGCGTTCGGGCCCGCCACCGTGGCGGACCTCAGGTGGTGGACCGGCTGGAACCTCGGGCAGGCGCGCCGCGCCGTCGCCGCCCTCGACGTGCGCGAGGTCGAGGTGGAGATCGGTCCGCCGGGAGGGGACGCCGTCGCCGCCGACGGCGTCATGCTGCGCGACACCGACCTGGACGCGGACCTCGACCCCGCGCTGGACGACGTCGTCGGCGGTCACGCCGCGCTGCTGCCCACCCTCGACCCCACCACCATGGGCTGGACCGCCCGCGACTGGTACCTGGGCCCGCACCGCGAGCGGATCTTCGACAGCGCCGGCAACGCGGGCGCCACGGTGTGGTGGCAGGGGCGGATCGTCGGCCTGTGGATCGTGCGACCGGGTGGCGACGTCGTCTGGCGCCTGCTCGAGGACGTGGGTGCCGACGGCGAGGCCGCCGTCGCCGCCGAGGCGGAGCGGCTGCGCGCCGTCCTGGGCGGGAGCACGTTCACGCCCGGCTACACGACCCCGCTGTACCGGGAGCTGCTCGCCGCGGGCTGATCCCCGCTCACAGCGGTCAGAGGTAGCGCAGCGGGTCGAACTCGTCGAGCGGGATGATCCGCACGCGCGGCAGCGGGGCGGTGAACGCGTCGGCGTCGCCCTCGAGGTCGAACATCTGCAGCCCGCGCTCGGAGAGCTGCGCGAACTGCCCGTTGACGAACTCGCGGAACGCCAGCAGCCCCACGCGGCGCTCGTCGTCGAGCAGCGCCTCGATCTGCGGCAGGAAGTCGCCGTCGTGGCTCGCGAGCAGGACGTCGCCGTCCCGGTCCGCCAGCGCCTCCAGGGTGCGCTGGATACCGACGTCGACGACCTTCTCCGTGCCGGACGAGGCCAGCGGGATCGGCTTGTAGCCCATCGCGAGCAGCGCCTGCACGAACGCCATCGGCATCTGCCCGCTGCTGGCGTTGAGGAAGAACAGCGGGACGACGTCCTGGTCCCACAGCTTCTGCGCGAACGTCGAGATGCGGTCCCAGCGGGGGCGCTCCTCGGGGTTCGGCCTCCGGTTCAGCACGTTCATGCCCAGCGTGGCGTCGATGTTCTCGCCGTCCACCAGGAGGTAGGTGCGGCGGCCCGTGGCCTCCGCGGTGGCGGGCGCGCTCGCGGGGACCGGGGCGGTGAAGGCGGGAGACATGTCCCTCAGCGTATCGGCCCGCCCCCCACAACGATTCGTGACGTGGACCCCGCGCCCGGTCGGTGACCGAATGACCGTGCCCACGAGAGCCACGACTCGCGCACGCATCGAGCGTGCTGAAATGCTCCTCAGACCGCCGGGATGAGGACCATTTCAGCACGCTCGATGAATCGCCGCGTGCCGCTGCGCGGTGGTCGGCCGGTCGTCAGTACTGCTCGGTGGACGGGGAGATCTGCGGCGACGGCGCGTTGCCCGCCTTGAGGGCGGCGAGCCGGGCCTCGAGCTCGATGTCGGCGTCGGAGGCCTCCAGCTCCGCGAACTGGGAGTCGAGGGACGCCGCGGCGACCTCCGCCTGGCCCATCGCCATGGCCTCCTCGCGGCGCACGGTCTCCTCGTACCGGGCCAGCTCGCTGGTCGGGTCGAGCACGTTGATGGAGCTGATCGCGCCCTGCACCGTCTGCTGCGCCTGGGCGGCCTTCTGACGGGCGACGAGCTGGTCGCGCTTGGACTTCAGCTCGCCCAGCTTGTCCTTCATCGCGGCGAGGCCCGTCTTGAGCTTCTCGACCGTGACGCGCTGCTGCTCGATCATCGGCTGCGCCGTCTTGACCTCGGACTCGGCGTCGAGCTGCTTGCGCAGCGCCACCTTGGCGAGACTGTCGAACTTGTCGGCGTCGGCGGTGTTGCCGGCGGCGCGGTACTCGTCGGCCTTGCGCGACGCGGCGAGGGCCTTGGTGCCCCACTCGCTGGCGGCCTGGACGTCCTCGTTGTAGTCCTGCTCGGCGAGGCGCAGGTTGCCGATGGTCTGGGCGATGGCCTGCTCGGCCTCGGCGATGTTGTTCGTGTAGTCGCGGACGAGCTGGTCCAGCATCTTCTGCGGGTCCTCGGCGCGGTCGAGAAGCGCGTTGATGTTCGCCTTCGCGAGCTGGCTGATCCGCCCGAGGATGCTCTGCTTCTGCGTCATGGTCGTGCTTCCTTCCGTCGCCCTGCTGAGATGGTGTGCCGTCGTCGTGTGCCTGCCAGAACGTGCGTCGTCGCGGTCGGGTTCCGCCCGCCGGGGCTCAGAAGCGGCCGCCGCGCGACCTCCCGCCGCGCCCGCCGCCGCTGCTGCGCCGGCCGCCGCCGAACCCGCCGCCGCCCCGGCCGCCGCCGAACCCGCCGCCGTAGCCGCCCCGGCGCCGGGCGCCGCCGTAGCCTCCGCCGAACCCGCCGCTGATGCCGCCGCCGGAGCCGCGCAGCACGGAGTCGAGCAGGATGCCGCCCAGCACCATGCCGCCGACGTTCGGCCCGCCCTGCCCGCCCTGGTTCGCGCCCCACGACGAGGTGTCCTGCTCCGCGAGCTGCGTCGCCTGCTGGGCGTACCGTTCGGCCTGCTGGGCGCGCTCGAGGGCCGCCGTCGGGTCCTGCGACTGGAGCGCCTGGGCCTCGGCGACGAGCCGCGCCGCCTCGGCCAGGCGGGTCCGGGCCTCGGGCCCGACGGCACCGCGTCGCGTCGCGACGTAGTCCTGCGTGGCGCGCACCTGCGAGTCGACGCGGCCGAGGGTGTCGCGCAGGAGCGCGCGGGCGCGCGCGTCCGCCTCCGCCTTCTCGCGCGCGGGGGCGAGGGCGGCGTCCAGGGCGGCCTCGGCCGCCGTGAGCCGGTGCAGCGCGGCGAGCGGGTCGCCGCCCGAGCGCGCGTCGCGCGCCTGGGTCATCGCGGCCTCCGCCTCGGCGAGCGCCGCGGCCACGGCCGCCCGGTCGGCCTGGCCGTCGGCGGCGCCGCCGGCGGGCGCGAGGCGGGCGGCGTCGGCCACGTCCTGGCCGATCGACGCGAGGCCCTTGTCCAGGTCGGCGCCGGCGGTGGCGAGCTGCGCGCCCGCCTGGTCGACGGCGTCGAGCAGCGTCGCGGCCTGGCCGAGCGCGTTCTGCGCCGCCCGCAGGTGCGCGACGGCGGCGGAGCGGGTGCGGCCGGTAAGTGCGGCGCGGCCCGACGCGACGGCGTCGCGGGCGTGCGCCACGAGGGCGGTCGCCTGGTCCGGGTTGCCGCGGACCGACGCCAGCGCCGACGTCGGGTACGACGCCGCGAGCCCGTCGAGCGTCTCGCGCGCCACGGGCACGCGCGCCTCGATCTCGCCGGCGCGCTGCTCGGTCTCGTCCAGCAGCTCCGGGGCGCGCTGCTGGAGGGAGCGCAGCTCGTCGAAGGCGTCCGTCTGCGCGTCCAGCGACGCGCCCGCGTGCTCGGTCAGCTCGAGGATGCCCGCGAGCAGCTGGCGGCGGCGCGGCTCGCTGTCCGGCACGTCGTCGTCGAGCTCCTGGCGCAGATGGAAGGCCTGCGCGACGTCGGCCTTCGCGGTCTCCAGGGCCGCGGAGAAGTCCTGCGTGGCCTCGAGCCCGAACTCGGCCTGCGCGAAGCCGAGCTCCTGCTCGGACGTGCGGACCGCGTCGTCGATCTCGACGAGCGCGGTGCCCACCCGGCGCTCGAGCTCCTCCGTCGGCACTGCGGACACGTCGCCCGGCCCGGCCGGGGTGGCGGCGCCCTGGTTCCTGCGGCGCGACCGGACCCAGAGCCATCCTCCGAGCCCGCCGGCCACGACGACGCCGCCCACCGCGGCCGCCACGCCCCAGCCACCGCCGCCGGACGACGCCGTGCCGCCGGTGCGGATCGTGTCCGCGGCGGCGATCGCGGCGCCGGCCCAGTCGTCGTCGCGCAGGTGGTCCTCGGCGACCTGCTCCACCTGGTCGAGCTGCGCGTCCGAGAGGCCGTTGTTGGTGTCCACCGACAGCCCGTACGCGCGGCCCTCGGTGGCGACGGCGAGCAGCAGGTCGTTCACCCCGAGGCCCGCGTCCGTCGCGGTGCGGTTCGCCCAGTCGCGGCCGTCCGTGCCGTCGAACGACTCCACGTAGACGACGAACAGCTGGTACGGCGTCTCGTCCGCGAGCTGGTCGAGCGAGGTCTGCACCCGCGCCTCGTCGCCGTCGTCGAGCACGCCCGACTGGTCGGTGATCTCGCTGTCGAGCTGGGTCAGGGGAGGGACGGCGGAGGCGCTGAGCGCGAGGACGGCGGCGCCGGCGAGGGCCAGCAGCAGGGCCAGCACGCACGCACCGGCGGCCGCTGCGGCGCGGCGCGGCGCAGCGGGGACGACACGGGGATTCACGACCCGATCGTGTCGCGCGCGGGCATCCGACGCAATTGCGGCATCGACGCCGGCCCGCCGTCCGGGCCGGGCATCAGGGCTCGACGCCACCCTCGGCGCCGCCCTCGACGTCGCCCGGGGCGGCGGACCGCAACCGCTCCAGGAGCGGGCCGGCCGCCTCGTCGAGGAACTGGCCCTGGCGCTCGTCCCCGATCTGCACGAGCGCCAGGTCCGTGAACCCCGCCTCCCAGTAGGCGGAGGCGGCCTCGACGACCGCGTCCAGGTCCGGGCCGCACGGGATCGAGTCCGCGACGTCCTCGGGGCGGACGAACGCGGTGGCGCGGTCGAAGGCCTCGGTGGTGGGCAGGTTGGCGTTCACCGGCCAGCCGAGGCCGAACCAGCGGAACTGCTCGTGCGCGCGGGCGATCGCCGCGTCCGGGTCCGGGTCCCACGAGATCGGCATCTGGCCGATCTTCCGCGACGGTGGCAGCGCCGCATCCTCGCGGACGGCGTCCCACCGCTCGACAAGGCCCGCCTTCGGCTCGGTCGCCACGAGATGGTCGGCGAGCGGCGCGAGGTGCTCGACCGACTGCCGGCCCGAGACGGCCACGCCGATGTCGACCGGCACGTCCGGCAGGTCCCACAGTCGTGCCGAGTCCACCTGGAAGTGGTCGCCGCGGTAGCTGACGAGGTCGCCGCTGAAGAGCACGGAGATGATCTCGACGGCCTCCGCCAGCAGCTCGTGCCGCTCGTCGACGGCGGGCCAGCCGGCGCCGACGACGTGCTCGTTGAGGTTCTCGCCGGCGCCGAGGCCGAGGGTGAACCGGCCGTCGGAGAGCAGCCCGACCGTCGCCGCCTTCTGCGCCACGACGGCCGGGTGGTAGCGCAGGGTCGGGCAGGTCACGTACGTCATGAGCCCCACGCGCTCGGTCGCGTGCGCCACGGCCCCGAGCACGCTCCACGCGTACGGGGAGTGGCCCTGCGCGTCCAACCACGGGAAGTAGTGGTCGCTCATGACCTCGAAGTCGAAGCCGGCCCGCTCGCCGCGCACCGCGTACTCGACGAGGCTCTTCGGGCCGGCCTGCTCGGTCATCAGGGTGTAGCCGAAACGGGTCATGCGGCCACCGTGCGACGGCGGGCGGATGCCCGCACGCCGTCGTCGTCCGGACTACCGCGCGGCGTCGGGGGCCTCGAGGTCCTCCGCGTCGACGATGCGGTACGCGTACCCCTGCTCGGCGAGGAACCGCTGCCGGTGGGCGGCGAAGTCCTGGTCCACGGTGTCGCGGGCGACGACGGCGTAGAAGTGCGCCGTCCGGCCGTCGGCCTTGGGCCGCATGACGCGCCCCAGCCGCTGCGCCTCCTCCTGGCGCGACCCGAACGACCCGGACACCTGGATCGCGACCGACGCCTCCGGCAGGTCGATGGAGAAGTTCGCGACCTTCGACACCACGAGCCGGCTGATCTCGCCCTCCCGGAAGGCGGCGAACAGCTTCTGGCGCTCGCGGACCGTCGTCGCGCCCGTGATGAGCGGCGCGTCGAGGTGCGCGCTGAGCTCCTCGAGCTGGTCCAGGTACTGGCCGATGACGAGCACCTGGTCGTCCGGGTGCTGCGCCACGATCCGCTCCACGACGCGGTTCTTGCCCGGCGCGCACGCGGCGAGCCGGTACTTGTCCTCCGGCTCGGCCGTCGCGTACACCATCCGCTCGTGCTCGGGCAGCGTGAGGCGCACCTCGACGCAGTCGGCGGGCGCGATGTATCCCTGCGCCTCGATGTCCTTCCACGGGGCGTCGTAGCGCTTGGGGCCGATGAGGCTGAACACCTCGTCCTCGCGGCCGTCCTCGCGCACCAGCGTGGCGGTGAGGCCGAGGCGGCGGCGCGCCTGCAGGTCCGCCGTCATGCGGAAGATCGGCGCGGGCAGCAGGTGCACCTCGTCGTAGAGGATGAGGCCCCAGTCGCGGGCGTCGAGCAGCTCGAGGTGGCTGTACACGCCCTTCCGCTTGGTCGTGAGCACCTGGTAGGTCGCGATCGTGACGGGCTTGATCTCCTTGCGGGAGCCCGAGTACTCGCCGATCTCGTCCTCGGTGAGGGTGGTGCGGCGCACCAGCTCGTCGCGCCACTGCCGGGCGCTGACGGTGTTGGTCACGAGGATGAGGGTCGTGGTGCCGGACTTCGCCATCGCGCCCGCGCCGACGATCGTCTTGCCGGCGCCGCAGGGGAGCACGACGACGCCGGAGCCGCCGTGCCAGAAGCCGTCCACCGCCTGCGCCTGGTAGGGGCGCATCTCCCAGGCCTTCGGCTCCTCGTGCGGGGTGCGCGGGTGGGTGGGGGAGGCGAGCGCGATCTCGTGCTTCTCGCCGTCGACGTACCCGGCCAGGTCCTCCGCGGGCCAGCCCAGCTTGACCAGGACCTGCTTGAGGTGGCCGCGCTCGGAGGGGTGCACGACGACGGTCTCGTCGTCGATGCGGTCGCCCACCAGGCCGGCGGTGCGCTTCGACTTGAGCACCTCGGCCAGGACGGCGCGGTCGCCGGCCTCGAGGACCAGCCCGTGCGTGGGGTGCGTGGCGAGCGTGAGGCGGCCGTAGCGGCCCATGGTCTCGGCGACGTCGATGAGCAGCGCGTGCGGCACCGGGTAGCGCGAGTACTCGATGAGGGTGTTCACGACCTGCTCCGCGTCGTGCCCCGCGGCGCGCGCGTTCCACAGCCCCAGGCTGGTGAGCCGGTACGTGTGCACGTGCTCCGGCGCGCGCTCCAGCTCCGCGAAGGGCGCGATGGCGCGGCGCGCGTCGTCGGCGCGGGGGTGGTCCACCTCCAGCAGGATGGACTTGTCGCTCTGCACGATGAGCGGGCCGTCGGTCATGCGGCTCCTTCTTCGGGGGGTGGCGATCCAGGGTGTCAACGCCGCGGGCGGGCGCGGTTGTTCCGTGCGGGTGTCCGGCGAGGTCAGCCGTCCACCGGCTCCACACCGGCGATGCGGTGCACGGCGACGGTGAGCTCCGCCTCGCGCGCCGGGTCCAGCGCGCGCAGCCGGCCGCCGTCGAGCCGCAGCGGCTTGAGCGCGCGCCGCTCCAGCGTGCCCGACGCGCCCACCATCTCGATCCACACGACGCGGCCGTCGCGCAGCGCGTCGTGCAGGGTGGCCAGCGCGTCGCCGGGTTCGGTGGTGCGGGACCGGCCGGTCGTCGCGGCGCCCCGGCCGCCGTGCACGGGCTCCGGCGGGGTCGCGACCCCGCGGCCCGGCGGCGCCCCTGCCGCGCGGTGCGAGGCGGCCAGCCGGTCCACCGCCGTCGCGTCGCCGGCGTCCGCGGCGCGCAGCCGGGCCACGAGGTGCGCGCGGGCGTCGTCCGACGTCGTCTCCGGTTCGGCGGCCGGGCCGCGGCGCGGGTCGCGCGGGGTGCGGTCCGGGCGCGGCGGGCGGCGCAGGCGCGCGCTGAGCACGCGGCCGTCGGGGCCCTCGACGGCGGACAGCAGGCCGCGGGCGCGCAGCGCGTCGTGCAGCTCGGCGGCGGGGACCGCCGCGGCCAGCACCGTCGGGGCGAGGCGCACCAGGCCCAGGTGCGCGAGCCGCGGGTCCGCCGCGAGCCCGGCGAGGACCGTCGGGTCGGCCGCGCGCACGTACGACCCGGCCGACCCCACCCGCAGCGACTCGTGCCGCCGCGCCGTGTCCCGCACCAGGTACTCCAGCGGCTGCGGCACGGGCACCCGCGAGCGGTGCGCCAGCGCGTCGAGCAGCTCGTCCGCCGTCGCGCCGTGGTCCAGCGCGCGCGTCACCGACGACGGCGAGAAGCGCACCGTCGTCGCCGCCCCGCGAGACTCCACGTCGGCCGACCGCTCCAGCAGGAGGGCCAGTGCCTGCGACGGCCGGCCCGGCACGATGCCGGTGAGATCGCCCTGCAGCAGCACCTCGTCGACCTCCGGCGGCAGCGCCGCGCGCAGCGCCCCCTCGAGGCCGTCGTCGGACGCGTGGTCCGCCCCGGTGCGCTGTGCGTCCGACAGGAGGGCGAGGAGGGCGGAGCCGGGGCCGGACAGCGCCCCCGCGCCGGTCGCGCCGAGCAGCGCGGCCTCCGTCAGCAGGCCGGCGACCGCCTGCTCCGGCGGCACGGTGCGCGGCGCGTGCCAGCGCAGCACCGACATGACGGCGTCGACGTCGAGCGCGGTGCCGGGCTGCGCGGCCAGGACCTGGAGCACCTGACGGCGCAGCCGCGGCACCCAGCCGCGGTGCAGGTCGGGGGACAGCGGCGCGCGCAGGCTGCCCTTCTCGTCGCGAGAGCCCACCAGCCACGGCGTGCGCCGCGAGCCCGCCCACGCCGCGGCGAGGAGCGCCCAGCGCTCGGCGTCGTCCATCACCTCCCAGCGGTCGGCGACGGTCGTGGGCCGGTACGACGGCGGCGCCTCGCCGTCGTCGGCCACCACCCCCGCGGCGGCGGCCACCTCGACGACGAACGCCGTGTCCGCCTCGTCCGCGCCGAGCGCCTGGGCCGTGCGGCGCAGGTCGCGCACGCCGAGGCCGCCGCTGCGCAGCACCGCCGGGGCCGTGTCGTCCCACGCGGCGACCAGGAGGTCCACCCGGCGCACCAGCTCGAGCGCGGCGCTCGCGGCCTCGGCGTCGACGGCGGGCTCCGGCACGGCGCGCCCGTCCGGCCGGGGCGGCGCGAGCTCCGGGGAACGGTGCGTGCGCCCGCCGCGCAGCGCCAGCCCGACGTCGCGCGGCAGCGTCACGTGCCGGGCGTCCGTGCGCAGCAGCAGCCGCGCGTCGACCAGGGCGTCCACCGCGGCCCGCGCCGGCGTGCCCGGCGCCGGGACCAGGCCGATCGGCGGCCCCCACGTCAGCGCGTCCAGCACCTCGCGCCCGCCGCGGGGCAGGTCGGGGAGGGTGACGTCGCGCGCGTCCCCGCCCGTCGGCTGGCTGCGCTCGTCGGGGCGGGCCGGGCCGAGGCCGGCGGGGTGCGGGCCGAGGACGTCGTCGAGACCGGGCGCGGGGCGCAGGTCCGGGTGCCCGGGCTCGCCCGCGTCCCAGAGGAGCGCCGCGGTCAGCGCGTCGGCGAGCGAACGCTCGACGGCCGACCCTCCCTCGTCGGCACCGACCGCGTGCCGCACGTCGTCGGGGGAGACCGGGCCGTTGCCGGCGAGCGCGACCACCGCCTCCAGCGTCTGCAAGGTGCGCGCGTCCGCGTGCGCCAGCGCCCGCTCGAGGGCCGTGCGGCTGGACGCGCGGGCCGCCAGGGAGCGCAGCGTGGACGGCGACGGCGTGGCCAGGTCCGGCCGGGCGCGCAGCAGCGCGAGCAGCTCGGCGTCGTCGCGTGCGCGGATCGCCTCCGTGAAGGTGCGGGGCGCGTCCGTGCTGCCGGCGCCGTCCGCGACGTCGGCCTCCGCCGTGCCCCGGGGCGACGTGCTGGCCATCTGATCGATGCTACGCGCGGGTGGCGGTCGTCAGCCCTGGGCGGTGCGACGGCAGACCTCGTCCCACGGGGTGGGCTCGAGGCCCCAGCGGTCCCGTGCGGCGGAGTCGTCGAGGACGTACGGGCGCTCCCACTGGTAGACGAGCTGGCGCACCTCGCGCATGAAGGGGGAGACGGCGGCGACGGCGGCGAGCGCCGGCCCGCGCAGCGAGCGGGGGCGGACGGGCGGGTGCCCGGCGGCGGCGAGCACGTCGGTCAGGGCCTGCGCCTGGGTGCGCGGCGCGTTGCTCGGCACGTGCCAGGCGCGGCCGTGCGCGCCCGGGTCCTCGGCCGCCGCGACGAGGGTGCGCGCGACGTCGCCCACGTCGGTGAACGTGTGCGGCAGGTCCGTGCGGCCCATCATCGTGACGCGCTTCCCGGCCAGCGCGGCCGGGAGGACGCGCGAGACGTGCCCGTTGCCGCCGACGCCGGGGCCCATGTAGTCCGACGCCCGGACCTCGACGGCGCCGCGCACCCGGCCCTCCTCGAACGCGCGGCGGGCGTCGGCCCACATCCGGGTGCGCAGGACCCCCTTGTGGTCGGTGGCGGCGTCGGGCAGGTCCTCGGTCATCGGTCCGTCGACCGGGCCGTACGGGTAGAGGTTGCCGGTGATCGCGTAGACGGCGCCCGAGCGCTCGGCGGCGGAGAGGAACGCGGCCGCGAGCGGCGGCCAGGCGCGCTCCCACTGCGTGTAGTCGCCGGGGTTGGCGCAGTTGTACAGGACGTCGGCGCCGTCGGCCGCGCGGGTCAGGGCGTCGGCGTCGGACGCGTCGAGTGCGGCGTGCGCGACGCCGGCGAGCCCGCTGTCGCGGCCGCTGCGGGTGACGACGGTGACGTCGGAGCCGCGCTCCGCGAGCAGGGCGGCGACGTGCCGGCCCACGGGCCCGGCGCCGACGATCAGGTGGCGGTCGGTCATGACTGGTGCTCCAATCCGAGAGCGGTGCTCTCTGCTGGGTCGAGCATGACACTGCCGACGCCCCATGGCAAGAGCGGTGCTCTCGTTTGTGGTCGATGCTCTCGCGTGCCAGGCTGAGGCGCATGGCCGACGCACCCCGCACCGCCCGCGCCCTCGCCCGGGAGACGCTCACCCGCGAGATCCGCACGGCCGCCCGCGCCCGCCTCGCGACCGACGGTCCGGCCGCCCTGTCCCTGCGCGCCGTCGCGCGCGACGTCGGGATGGTCTCCTCCGCCGTCTACCGCTATTTCCCCAGCCGTGACGCGCTGCTCACCGCCCTCATCGTCGAGTGCTACGACGAGCTCGGCGCCGCCGTCGAGGACGCCGACGCGGCCGTGGCCGACCGCGACGACGCCGCCGCGCGCTGGCTCGCCGCCTGCCGCGCGCTGCGGGCGTGGGCCGTGGCGCACCCCGCGGAGCTCGGGCTGCTGTACGGCACGCCGGTGCCCGGGTACGCCGCGCCGCGCGACACCGTCGACCCCGCCACCCGCGTCGTCCGCGTGCTGGTGACGGTCGTGGCGCGCGCCCACGCGTCCGGCGCGACGCCGCGCCCCGCGCCGGACGGCGCCCCCGACGCGACCGCCGTCGTCGACCCGGCGCGGCAGTTCGTCGCCGCGCGCGGCATCGTCGAGAACGCGCCCACGGAGCTGGTCGCCCGCGCGCTCATGGCCTGGACCACGCTGTTCGGCACCGTGTCGTTCGAGATCTTCGGGCACCTCGTCGGCTCCGTCGCCGACCCGGAGGCGTGGTTCGACGCCGTCACCCTCCGCCTGGCCGCCGACCTCGGCATCACTCGTTGACGGTCGCGGACCAGGACCGACGCCGACCAGGCGGTGAGTGCCGGAATGGGCGGCGAAAACACCCGATCACGGTGTCAACCGCCTGTTCGGCGCGAACGGGGAACGGTCGACCCGGACCGATGCGGCACCCTGCCGCGCCGGCCGGTAGCCTGAGCGTCTGGCCGTGTGCCGGGCGCGCGCCCGTGCACCGGCCGGATCCGGCTCCGCGCACCGGCGCGGGGCCGTAGTCGACGACGAGCACGAAGAGGTTCAGGTGCCCACCGGCAAGGTCAAGTGGTACGACGCGGAGCGCGGGTTCGGCTTCATCGCCAGCGAGGACGGTGGGGAGATCTTCCTGCACGCCTCCGCGCTGCCCTCGGACGTCGAGAGCGTCAAGCCCGGCGCCCGCGTCGAGTTCGGTGTGGCCGACGGCCGCCGCGGCCCGTCCGCGCTGTCCGTGAAGCTCCTGGACCCGACGCCGTCCGTGGCCAAGGCCAAGCGCAAGGCGCCGTCCGAGATGGCCGGCATCGTCGAGGACCTCATCAAGGTGCTCGACCGCGTGGGCGACCAGCTGAAGCGAGGCAAGTACCCGGACGCCACGGCGGGCAAGCGCGTCGCCACGCTGCTGCGCGCCGTCGCCGACGACCTCGACTCCTGACGCTCCGGCCGGCGACCACGCCCGAGACGAGGGCCCGAGACGAGGACATGACGAGCACGAAGAGGACGACGACATGGTGACCGCTGCCGCTGACGCCCCCGCACGCACGACGCGGGTCAGCTCCCGCGCGCGCAAGGACGCCGTGCTGCTGGGCGCGGTCGACCTGGCGCGCGAGGCCGCGCAGGAGGGCGCGACGTCGCCGTCGGACGTCGGCGAGCACCTGGGCACGGTCGCCGAGGGCGAGCGCCTGATGTCGCACCGGTTCGCCGCGACGATGCCGGGCTACCGCGGCTGGCACTGGACGGTGACGCTGGCGCGCGTGCCGCGCGGCAAGGTCGCCACCGTGTGCGAGGTCGAGCTGCTGCCCGGCGACGACGCCCTGCTCGCCCCGGCGTGGCTCCCGTGGTCGGAGCGGCTGCGCCCGGGCGACGTCGGCCCGGGCGACACGCTGCCGTTCAAGGCCGACGACCCGCGCCTCGAGCCCGGCTGGAAGGCCACCGGCGACGAGGAGCTCGACTCCGTCGCGATCGACGAGCTCGCCCTGGCGCGCGAGCGCGTGCTGTCCCCGCAGGGCCGCGACGAGGCCGCCGAGCGCTGGTACCGCGGGTCGCGCGGCCCGACGGCGCCGGGCGCGGTCGCCTCGCCGGCGGAGTGCACGACGTGCGGCTTCCTCGTGCCGCTGCAGGGCCCGCTCGGCCAGCTCTTCGGCGTCTGCGCCAACGCGTGGTCGCCCGACGACGGCAAGGTCGTGTCGCTGGACCACGGCTGCGGCGCGCACTCGGAGACCGACGCCCCGCACCCCCCGAGCGACTGGCCGGCCGACGCGCCGCTCATCGACGAGCTCCGGGTGGAGGCCGTGACGGTCGGGCCGCGAGCTCCGCGGACGCCCGCCGACAGGGCCGAGGGCGCGGACGAGACCGCCGGCACGACCGCTGACGCCGCCCGCGACGGCACGACCGACGCCGCGGAGGCGGACCCCGCTCCCGAGCGCCCCGACGCCGAGTGACGGGCGACGTCTTCGGGACCGCCGCGCTGCGGCACGCGGTCACGGAGGCGTGGCTCGGGTCGGGCACGCGCTTCCGGGAGGACGCGAACGCGGAGGAGGACCACGCGCGCGGCTACTACCGCGACCGTGTGGTGACCGAGCTCGCGCAGAACGCCGCTGACGCGGCCGCGCGTGCGGGTTTCCCGGGGCGGCTGCTGCTGCGCCTCACCGAGCTCGCCGGCGACCCGCGGGGGGTCGCCGTCCTCGCCGCCGCCAACACGGGCGCACCGCTGACGGCGGACGGCGTCGCGTCGCTCGCGTCGCTGCGCGCGTCGGCGAAGTCGGCCCCGTCGGTCGAACCCGCCCAGGCCCCGGCAGGGACCCCCGCAGAGGTGGGCCGCTTCGGCGTCGGCTTCGCGGCGGTGCGCGCGGTCTCCGACGAGGTCACGGTGCGCTCCAGCTCCGGCGGGGTGCGGTTCTCCCTGGTGGCGACGCGCGAGCTGCTCGACGACGTCGCCCCGGAGGGCTCCGCGCTGCGCGACGCCGTCGCCGGGCGCGGCGACGACCTGCCGGTGCTGCGCCTGCCGTTCCCGGCGCCGGCCCTGGGCGACGGGGCCGACGGGGCCGACGACGAGCGGGGCGGGTTCGCGACCGTCGTCGAGCTGGTGCTGCGCGACGACGACGCGGTCGCCTCCGTGCGCGCCCAGCTCGACGCCGTCGACGACGCGCTGCTCCTGGCGTTGCCCGCCCTCGCCTCGGTCGCCGTCCACGGCGACGACGGGGGGACGACGTCGCGGGTGCTCGCCGACGTCGACGACCGGTGGGAGGTGCTGCGCCGGTCGGGAGAGGTCGCCGACGACGAGACGGCGGACCTGCCGCTCGAGCAGCGGCGCCCGCGCTGGTCCGTCGCGTGGGCGGTGCGACGGGACGACGCCGGCACGTCCGGCGACGGCGTCGAGGCGGACGGCGGCGTCGTGCTGCACGCGCCCACCCCGACGGACGTGCCGCTCACGTTCCCGGCGCTGCTCGTCGCGTCGTTCCCGGTGGACCCGGGACGCCGTCGCGTGCTCCCGGGGCCGCTGACCGACCGCCTCACCGCCGAGGCCGGGCGCGCGTACGCCGACCTGCTGGCCGGGCTGGCGCCCGAGCGGGGAGCGGACGTGCTCGACCTCGTGCCCGGCGGGATGCCGGCCGGTGACCTCGACGCCGCCGTCCGCGACGCCGCCCTCGATGCGCTGCGCTCGGCGCCCCTGCTCCCGGCGCCCCCCGACACGACGTCGCCCGCTGAGGACGCGGGGCCCGTCGCGGCCCGGGTCGCCCCCGCCGACGCGACGGTGCTCGTCGGTGCGGCGGGCGACGACCCGCGGCTCGTCGGCGTGCTGGCCAGCGTCGTGCCGGGTCTGGTGGCGCTCACGACGTCGCAGCAGGGCGTCGCGCGGCGGCTGGGCGCGACGCCCACGACCCTCGCCGACGTCGTCGCCGACCTGCCCGGCGGCCTGCCCGCCGCGCGCTGGTACGCGCTGTGCGACGCGCTCGAGCCGTACGCCGCCGACCCGGGGGTGCTGGAGGCGCTGGCCGGCGCGCGGGTGCCGCTCGCGGACGGGCGGACGGCGTCCGGGGTGCGCGGCACGGTCGTGCTGCCGGAGGACGACGACGACCCCGCGCTCGCCGCCGTCGCCCGGACGCTCGGCGTGCGCGTCGTGCACCCGGACGCGGCGCACCCGCTGCTGGTCCGGGCGGGCGCGTCGTCCACCAGCCCGCGCGCGCTCCTGGACGACCCGGGCGTGCGGGCGCTCGCGCTGGCGGCGTCGGAGGCGCTGCTCGACGGCGCGGACGAGGTGCCCGCGACCGGCGCGGTCGCGGCCCCCACCCTCGTCGGGCCGGTGGACGAGGGGCCGCGCGAGGTGGTGCAGAACGTGCTCGCGCTCGCGCGTCTGGCGCACGCGGGCGGCGGGCACGACTTCCCGTTCTGGCTCGGCGAGCTGCCGGTGCCGACGGAGGACGGCTGGCGCCCCGCGCGCGAGGCGGTGCTGCCCGGCTCGTGGGCGGCCGCGGCGATGCCGGGGCTCGCGCCCGTCACGCGCGCCGCTGTCGCGTACTACCCCGCGCCGCTGCTCGTCGCGCTGGGGGTGCGGGCCGACGTCGACACCTACCGGGTGGCCGACGTGCTCACGCCCGATCCCGCGGACCCCGAGCCCGAGCACGGCCCCGACGACCCGGCCGGCTGGCTGTCCGGCTGGGAGGACTACCTGCGGTTCCTCGCCGACCGCGTCGGCCCCGGGGTCGACGTCGGGGACGTGGAGGCGGTCGCGGACCTCGACGCCGTGGGCGACCCCGACGACGACCCCGACGACACGGACGAAGGCGACCCGTGGGGGCGGGTGCTCGCCGCGCTCGCCGCGGACCCGGACGCGCGCCGCGCGCTCGTCACCCCCGTGGCCGGGGCGCCGTCGTACACGGCGTGGTGGCTGCGCGACCGGCTCGGCGGGCCGTTCGCGGCGCACGACGGCGTGCCGCTGCTGCCGCCCGCGCCGCCTGCCGTCGCGGCGCTCGACCCCGAGGCCCGGCGCGCGCTGGGCGTGGTCGACGGGCTCGACCGGCTCGACCCGCTGGACTGGCCGGCCGCGCTGGACCGGCTGCCCGACGTCGGCACCTCCGTGCCGCTGCCGGTCGCGCTCGGCGTGTGGCGGGGCCTCGCGGGCCTCGCGGTGCGGCTCGCGCCCTCTGCCCGCGCGGCCGCCCTCGACCCGCTGCCCGACCGGCTGCCCACGCTGGACGCGAGCGACGTCGTCGTGCGCCGGGCCGACGACGTCGAGGTGGCCGGCACGGCGCGCTGGGCCGTGCTGGGCGCGGTGCTGCCCGTGCCCGAGGCGGAGGTCGCGGCGGTCGCCGACCTGCTCGACCTGCCGGTGGTGGGGGAGGACGGGCTGCCCGCCCCCGACGGGCCGGGCCGCGAGCGGGAGCTCGACGAGCGCGTCGCCGCCCTGGACCCGCGGCTGCCCGCGGTGTGGTTCGAGCACGGCCGGTTGTCCGTGGCAGGCAGCCCCGTGCCGTGGTGGGTGGACGCCGAGGGGCGCGCGCACGCCACCGACCGGGCCGGCCTCGCCGCGGCGCTCGCCGACGTCCTCGGCCGGCCCGACCGCTGCGCACTGCTGGCCACCGTGCTGGCCGCGCCCGAGCGCGCCGCCGAGCTGTGGGTCACGACCGCCTGGGGCTGATCCCCGCGTGGCCGACGAACGGCCGGACCTCCCTACGATGTCCGGGTGCTCGAACCGCGGAACCTCACGACCTCGACCGGAGGCGCGCTGCGCCGCCTCACCCTCTTCACCGGCTCGTCGGCGGGCCGCGACCCGCGCTATGCCGCGGCCGTCCGCGACCTCGCCGAGGCGCTGGCCGGGAGGGGTGTCGGCGTCGTCTACGGCGGAGGCCGCGTCGGGCTGATGGGCGAGATCGCCGACGCCGCGCTCGCGCGCGGCGGTGAGGTGCTGGGCGTCATGCCGCAGGCCCTGGTCGACGGCGAGATCGCGCACCCCGGCCTCACGCGGCTGGAGGTCGTGGCCGACATGCACGAGCGCAAGCTGCGGATGGGCGAGCTCGGCGACGGGTTCGTCGCCCTGCCGGGCGGCGCGGGCACCCTGGAGGAGCTGTTCGAGGTGTGGACGTGGCAGCAGCTCGGCATCCACGCCAAGCCGGTGGCGCTGTACGACGTCGGCGGGTTCTGGCGACCGCTGCTCGCGATGGTCGACCACATGGTCGCCGAGGGCTTCCTCGCGTCGACCTACCGTGACGCGCTGGTCGTCGCGGACACGCCTTCGGCGCTCCTCGACGCGCTGGACGCCTGGCAGGCGCCCGCCGCCAAGTGGGGACGCTGAGGCCCGGGACGGTCAGTCCTCGCCGCGGTACTCGCCGCGGTGCTTGCGCTCCCACAGGAGGCCGGCACCGCCGAGGAGGATGCCGGCCACGCAGGTGATCACCGCCTCCTCCGTCGCGTCGCCGAGGGCGTACACGACCACCGTCGCGACGAGAGCGACCGCCCACAGGCCGATGCCGCCGAGCAGCACGCGCCGCAGGTCCACGCGCAGCGGCGGCGGGCCGGGACGGCGCTCCTCGGGATGGGTGAGCAGGCGGACGAGCGAGGGCACCCGCCCATCCTATGTCTCGGCTGCCAGGACCGTGGCCCGCGGCGGCAGTCGTCCGGGGCACCACGGCCATGACGCGACGGTGCGGTTGAAGAGCGGGTGAAACCGCAGGTCAACGGGTGAAAACGGCGTCGGGTGAAAGGCGGGGTGAAAGGCCGCCGGAAGGCTCTCCGAAAGCCCCGCGACGCTCCTACCTTGGTGACGCCACCGCGCACAGGTGCGGTGCTCGACCCGGGAGAGGAGGCCACCGTGATCACCGTCTCGGACATCGGCCAGCCGCTCCGGTCGCGCACCGCCGCGCTGCGGGCCGCGCGCCTCAAGGAGGTGCGGGACTCGTTCCGTGCCGGGTCGTGGCAGACCTCCTACCGCCGCCGCCTGGTGCGCACGGACGTCGTCGTGGTGGTCGCCGCGGCCGTGGCCGCCGCCGTCGTGCGGGGCGTCGTCGTGCACGACCACGTCACGCCGTGGGTGCTCGGAGACCAGCTGCTGTCCGTCGTCGTGCTGGTGACCGCCTGGCTCGGCAGCCTGTGGGCCGCCCGTGCCTACGACGTGCGGGTGTTCGCGTCCGGGCCGGCCGAGTACCAGCGGGTGTTCGACGCGTCGTGGCGGCTCGTGGCCCCGCTCGCGCTGCTCGCGCTGCTGCTCGCCCGCCCAGGCATCTCCTTGTTCCTGCTCGTCGCGGTACCCACCGGCGTCGTCGCGCTCCTGCTCGGGCGGTGGCTGTGCCGCGAGTGGCTGCACCGGCGGCGGCGCGAGGGCGGGTGCGTCACCCTCGTCCTCGCGGTGGGGCTGCGGGACCAGGTCGAGCGGCTCGTGCACGAGCTCAACGACCGCCCGTCCGGCTATCGGATCGTCGGGGTGTGCGTGCCGACGTCCGACGACATCCGGCCGGGCGAGGAGATCCTCGGCGTCCCCGTCCTCGGGGACCTGCGCACCGCGGGCACGATGGCGGCCCAGGTGGGCGCCGACTGCGTCGCGGTCAGCGGGTCCGACGCGATCACCGCGGACGTCGTGCGGCGCCTCGGGTGGGAGCTCGAGCCCGTCGGCGTGGACCTCATGCTCACCGCCGAGCTGGCCGACGTCGCGGGGCCGCGCATCACCGTCACCCCCGAGCAGTCGGTGTCCCTGCTGCACGTCGACGCCCCGCGCTTCACCGGGCCGCGGTACGTGCTCAAGTCGGTCGTGGACTGGACGGGGGCCGCGCTCATCACGCTGCTCCTGCTGCCCCTGATGGCGGTGGTCGCCCTCGCCGTGCGGGTCACGAGCCGCGGGCCCGTGCTGTTCCGCCAGGACCGGGTGGGGCGCGACGGCCACACCTTCGAGATGTTGAAGTTCCGCAGCATGCGCCAGGGCGCGGACCGCGAGCACACCGTGCTGACCGGACCCAGCGACGGCGACGGCGTCCTCTTCAAGCTCCACGACGACCCGCGCATCACCCCGGTCGGGCGCGTGCTGCGCCGGCTGTCCCTCGACGAGCTGCCGCAGCTGTTCAACGTGCTCGCCGGCCAGATGTCGCTCGTCGGGCCGCGGCCGCCGCTGCCCGCCGAGGTGTCGAGGTACGAGGCGCGCGTGCGGCGGCGGCTGCGCGTCAAGCCCGGCCTCACCGGGCTGTGGCAGGTGGGAGGGCGGTCCGACCTGTCGTGGGAGGAGGGCGTGCGGCTCGACGTCTTCTACGCGGAGAACTGGACCGTCTTCGGCGACCTGCTCATCCTCGCCCGGACCGCGAAGGCCGTGGTCACGGGGCGGGGAGCGTACTGACCGGTCGTCGCCCTGCCGCGCGTCACCGGTGTGAATTCCGCGTCACCACACGGTTTCCGTGCAGGAGTCCTTCACAGGATCTGGCACGATTCTGCTCATGGCGAACCAGACCACCGCGCCGCCGCAGGGCGAGCTGAGCGCGATCGACCGCTTCTTCAAGATCACCGAACGAGGCTCCACCATCGGCGCGGAGATCCGCGGCGGTCTGGTGACCTTCTTCGCGATGAGCTACATCATCGTGCTCAACCCGCTGATCATCGGCACGGTGCCCGACGGCACCGGACAGGTGCTGGGCGGCGGCACCGAGGCCACGCCGGAGTCGCTCGGCATGGTCGCCGCGGCCACGGCGCTGATCGCCGGGGTCGCGACCCTCCTCATGGGCGTCTTCGCGAACTACCCGCTCGGCCTCGCCGCCGGCCTGGGGCTCAACGCCGTCGTCGCGTACTCGATCGCCAGCATCGACAAGGTCACCTGGGCCGACGCCATGGGTCTCGTGGTGATCGAGGGCATCATCATCCTGATCCTCGTGCTCACCGGGTTCCGCGAGGCGGTGTTCAACGCCGTGCCCGTGGAGCTCAAGACGGCGATCAGCGTCGGCATCGGCATGTTCATCGCGCTGGTCGGCCTCGTCAACGCCGGCTTCGTCGTGCCCGGCGAGGGCACCATCGTCGCGCTCGGCAACCTCGGCACGTGGCCGATGCTCGTGTTCGTCGTCGGCCTCGTGCTCACCATCGTCCTGTTCGTGCGCAAGGTGCGCGGCGCCATGCTGGTCGCGATCGTCACGGCGACGGCGCTCGCCGTCGTGCTGGAGAACACGCTCCACATCGGCGCCAAGAGCGCGGAGAACCCGGACGGCTTCAACCTCAACGCGCCCACGTTCTCGGGCGTGGTCACGACGCCGGACCTCGGCCTGATCGGTCAGTTCTCCCTGCTGGGCTCGTTCCAGAACATCGCGGCCGTGTCCGTGGTCCTCATCGTCTTCTCGCTGCTCATCGCGGACTTCTTCGACACGATGGGCACCATGGTCGCCGTCGGCGCCGAGGGCAAGCTCCTCGACAAGGACGGCAACCCGCCGCGCACGCGCGCCATCCTCGTGGCCGACTCCCTCGCCGCCGTCCTGGGCGGCGTCGGCAGCACGTCGTCCAACACCGCGTACGTGGAGTCGACGACGGGTGTCGGCGCCGGCGCGCGGACCGGCTTCGCCGCCGTCGTCACCGGCGCCCTGTTCCTGCTCGCGACGTTCCTGTCGCCCGTCGTCGCGCTGGTGCCCTACGAGGCCGCCGCGCCCGCCCTCGTCTTCGTGGGCTACCTGATGATGGCGCAGGTCGCCGGCATCTCGTGGCGCAACGTGGAGATCGCCATCCCCGCGTTCCTCACGATCATCATCATGCCGTTCACGTACTCCATCGCCGACGGCATCGGCGCAGGCTTCATCGCGTTCGTGATCATCAAGCTCGCGCTCGGCAAGGTGCGCCAGATCCACGCGCTCATGTGGGTCGCCGCGGCCATGTTCCTCGTGTACTTCACGCTCGAGCCCATCCAGGCGGCGCTGGGGCTCTGACCTCGCGCGACGGCGTCGCATCCACGGCCCCGGCCGGTCCTCGCGACCGACCGGGGCCGTCGTCGTGCGGGGGTGAAATGTTCCGCGGCCGCCGCCCGGTTGCGGCGGATTTCCGCGGTCGGGCGTGACCGATCCGTGGTCATCCGGTGCGGTGTACGGGGAGGCCCCCGCTACGATTGCCCCGGCCGTCGGACAGGGTCTCGACGGCGCCTGGGAAGCCTTCTCCGACGAAGGACCCCCGCCCCGACCGAGGACTGGACGCATGCCCGCACGAGCCGACCGCCGGTGGTCGTTGGCGACCGCGCGGAAGGCCGCGTGGCACCTGCGGCGCGGCGGACCGGCCCAGCTGAGGGCGTTCCTGCGGCGGCGCCGGGCGACAGGGGAGCAGCGGTCGGGCGCCGGCCGGATGACGAGCGACGGCCTCACCTTCGACGCGTGGCCCCCGCCGCGCCGCGACCCGGCCCGCACGCTGCGCGCCGGCGTCGTCCTGGACGACTTCTCGCGCCTGGCGTTCGGCTACGAGTGGGAGCAGGTGCTCCTCAAGCCGTCGTCGTGGCGCGAGCAGCTCGACGGGCTGGACCTGGTCTTCGTCGAGTCCGCGTGGCGCGGCAACGGCGGGGCGTGGCAGTACCACCTCACCGGCACGTCGGCCCCGCGGCCCGCGCTGGTGGAGATGCTCGACGCCGCCCGCGAGCGGGGCATCCCGACGGTCTTCTGGAACAAGGAGGACCCGGTCCACTTCGAGGACTTCGTGGACACGGCGGCCCTGTTCGACCGCGTGTACACGACCGACGTCGGGCGCCTCGACGCCTACCGCGAGCGGCTGGGCCACGACCGCGTGGGCGTGCTGGCGTTCGGCGCGCAGCCCGTGATCCACAACCCCGTGCGCTCCCACGGCGACGGTCCGGGGCGCGACGTCGCGTTCGCCGGCACGTGGTTCGCGCACAAGTACCCCGAGCGCCGGGAGCAGGCCGAGATGCTGCTGGGAGGCGCGCTGGACGCGTCGCCGCGCATGGAGACCGGGCTGGAGATCTTCTCGCGGTTCCGCGGGCAGGGGGCCCAGTACGAGTTCCCGGAGCCGTTCGCGTCGCGCGTCGTGGGCTCGCTCGACTACGCGCAGATGCTCACCGCGTACCGCGACTACAAGGCGTTCCTCAACGTGAACTCGGTGGTCGACTCGCCGAGCATGTGCGCGCGCCGGATCTTCGAGATCACCGCGTGCGGCACGCCGGTCGTCACGGCGCCCAGCGCCGCGACGGGGGAGTTCTTCCCTGCCGACGAGGTCTTCGCGGTGACGACGCGCGCCGAGGCCGCGGACACGGTGCGCGCGCTCGTGCGGTCGCCCGAGCTGCGCGACCGCGCCGTCCACCGGGGGCAGCGACGCATCTGGCGCGAGCACACCTACGGCTCGCGCGTGCAGCGCGTCCTGCACGACGTCGGCCTCGCGCCGTCGGCGGAGGTGGCGCGGCCGAGCGTCACCGCGCTCGTGTCCACGAACCGCCCGCACCGGCTCGACGACGTCCTGCGCACCATCGGCGCGCAGGCCGGTGTGCAGGTGCAGCTCGCGCTGCTGACGCACGGCTTCGAGGTGGACGAGGCCGACCTGCGCGTGCGGGCCAAGGAGGCCGGCGTCGAGGACGTCGTGCTGCTGCAGGCGGGGAGCGACGTCCCTCTGGGGTCGTGCCTCAACCGGCTCGTCGACGCCGCGGACGGTGACGTGGTCGCCAAGCTGGACGACGACGACCTGTACGGCGAGCAGTACCTCTCCGACCAGCTGTACGCGCTGGACTACAGCGGTGCCGCGGTGGTGGGCAAGCAGGCGCACTACATGTACCTCGAGGGCCACGACGCCACCGTGCTGCGCTTCGCGGAGCGGGAGCACCGGTTCACCGACTTCGTCATGGGCCCGACCATCGTCGCGGCGCGTGCCGTCGCCGCCGAGGCGCGCTTCGGGGAGACCGCGAGGGGCGAGGACACCGAGTTCCTCCGCCGGGTCGTGGACCGTGGGGCGCGGATCTACTCCGCGGACCGCTTCAACTTCGTCCAGATGCGCTCCGGCGAGGGCCGGCACACCTGGACCGTCACCGATGCCGAGCTGCTCGCCAGCGGCTCGGTCGCCTTCTACGGACGTGCCGACCGGCACGTCCTCGTCTGAACAAGGACAAGCGATGGAGATCAACACCGTCGGCGTGATCGGGCTGGGCTACATCGGCCTCCCGACCGCGGCGATCCTCGCGTCGAGGGGCGTCAAGGTGGTCGGCGTGGACGTGAAGCCGTCCACCGTCGAGGCGGTCAACCGCGGTGAGGTCCCGTTCGTCGAGCCGGACCTGGCGAGGGAGGTCGCCGACGCGGTGGAGCAGGGCACCCTGCGCGCCACGGACACCCCCGAGCCGGCGGACGCGTTCATCGTCGCCGTGCCGACCCCGTTCCAGGGCGACCACGAGCCCGACCTCTCGTGCATCGAGGAGGCGGCCAAGGCCCTCGCCCCGCAGCTGCGCGGCGGCGAGCTCCTCGTCCTCGAGTCGACCTCGCCCCCCGGGGCCACCCGCGCGATGGGCGAGTGGGTGCTCGAGGCTCGCCCCGACCTCTCCCTGGACGGCGCCGACGGCCGTCCCCAGATCCACGTGGCGCACTGCCCGGAGCGCGTGCTGCCGGGCCGCGTGATGATCGAGCTGGTCACCAACGACCGCATCGTCGGCGGACTCACGCCCGAGGCGGCGCGGCTGGCGAAGGACCTGTACGCCGTCTTCTGCCAGGGCGAGATCCTGCTCACCGACGCCGTGACCGCCGAGATGGCGAAGCTGGTCGAGAACTCGTACCGCGACGTCAACATCGCCTTCGCGAACGAGCTGTCCCTCATCGCCGACAAGGTCGGCGTGGACGTGTGGGAGCTCATCCGTCTGGCCAACCACCACCCGCGCGTGAACATCCTGCAGCCCGGCCCCGGTGTCGGGGGGCACTGCATCGCCGTGGACCCGTGGTTCCTCGTCGACGCCGCGCCCGAACAGGCGCGCCTCGTCCGCACCGCGCGGGAGGTCAACGACAGCAAGCCGCAGTGGGTCATCGACCAGGCTGTCGCCGCCGTCGAGGGGATCGATTCGCCAACCATCGCGGCTCTGGGCCTCGCGTTCAAGGCCGACATCGACGACCTGCGCGAGTCGCCGGCGCGACGCATCGTCGCCGGGCTCGCGGACCGGCTGCCACAGGCACAGATCCTGGCCGTCGAGCCGCACGTCCGAGAGCTTCCCGAAGACCTCGCAGGCCGAGGCAACGTCGTACTGAAGGACCTCGACCAGATCTGGGGCGCAGACGTGATGATCGTGCTCGTCGACCATTCCGACTTCCGGACGACCTTCGCCGAGGATGCGATTCGTCGGACCTCGGTGATCGACACCCGGGGGGTGCTCGCATGAACGCCGGTACGGATCCGGCGGGAGGCATCACGCGGCACCTCCGGGGGCTTGTCGCCGCGGTCGTCGCGGCCGGTGCGCTCACCTCGCTCGCCCTCGGCCTTGCCGGGGTCGGCAACAGCCTGCTCCAGGTGTCGACGGCCGTGGGGGTCGTCGCGATCCTGGCCCTGGGCGCCCGGGACGAGAGGCGTTCCGCGATGCGCGACGCGCGTGCTCGCGCTCTGATGCGGGACAACACGAGCGCGATCCGCCACCTGACGGAGACGACGCGCGCCGCGGACGCGAGGATCGCCGAGGCGATCGACGACATGCGTCGTGAGCAGGCCGATGCCCACGCGCGACAGGCCGACGCCGCCGCACAGGTGGCTGCGGACGTCGACCGTGTCGTGGGTCTGGTCGGCAGGCTGGACGCGGTCCACGAGCTCGAGCGTCTCCGGGAGGCGCAGGCACGGAACGGAGCGCGGGCCCGTCTGCTCGCGGAGAGCCTTCGTTCCCACGAGAGGACCAGGGGATGACACCAGTCACTGAGCTTGATGTCCTGCAGATCGGCGAGTTCCGGTTCGCCGGCGGGTCCGGGCGACGGCTGGCGGAGGAGGTCGAAGCCCTCAGCGACCTCGGACTGCAGGTCGGCCTGATGGCCCTCAACACCTCGCGCTTCAAGCGCGGGACGCCGTGGCACCGGCGGATCCTTGAGGTGCTGAAGCGCCCGAACGTCTTCGTCGTCGAGCCCACGGCGACCGTCGCCACGGACCTGACGGTGCTCAGGCACCCCGCGCTCCTGGCGGAGGCCCTGCCCGAGACCCGGCGCATCCGCACCGGCAGAGCGCTCGTGGTCGCGAACCAGAGCCGGGTGATCGACGGGATCGACTACGACGCCACGCAGGTGCACGAGGCGTTGACGGCGTGGCTCGGGATTCTCCCGACGTGGATGCCCATCGACGGCCATGTCCGCGACGAGCTGCTGCTGTCGGCCATCGACCGGCAAGCGATCTCGGACACGGACTGGATCCAGCTGCCGTGGCGGGAGGAACCGGAGTCCGTCCTCGCGTACGAGGCGGAGGGGTTGAGCATCTTCTGCCCCGAGGCGCTGGCCGACCAGGTGCGGACCTCGATGGACGCGTACGGTCCCCTCCAGGCCGACGGCGGCGACGTCCGCCTGTTTGTCGGGGACGGGTCCGCGGACCCGAGCTCGACCTGGCGCGTGGCGCTCGGGGCGGCTCACGCGGGATTCCGGGTGATCCTCCCGGCACGGGCCGTCGAGGAGATCGGTTGGTCCGGTCCCACGTACTCGCACCGCGGCATCGCCGACGCCGTGGCGAGCGTGGCTGCCGGCGTCGTCCGGTCGCCCGTCGTCGGGCGCGCCTTGCACGACGTCTACGCGCGGGATCTCGTCCACCACCTCTACGGATACGGATCCCGGCGGGACGCCGGCCGTCCTAGCCCCCGAGCCGCGACCCGCGGACAGCGGGCGAGACCCGTCGTCCTCTTCGTGACGAGCAACGGGGCCGGCATGGGACACCTCACCCGGGAGCTGGGTATCGCGAGGGCGCTCGCGCCGTACGCGGATCCCGTGTTCGTCTCCTTGTCGCAGGGCGTGCCGGTGGTGCGCAAGTTCGGGTTCCCCTACGAGTACGTGCCCTTCACGAGTGCGTTGCACGCACCCGCCGACCAGTGGAACAGGTACTTCCGCGAGCGTCTCAAGCGAGCGATCGAGACCTATGACGCCGCCTGCGTGGTGTTCGACGGGGTCTGGCCCTACGGAGGGCTGATCCAGGCGGTCAAGGCCACCGGCGTCCGCTCCGTCTGGGTCCGGCGGGGTATGTGGAAGCCCCACATCTCGCCCGACCAGCTGCGCACCGCGAGCCGGTTCGACCTCGTCATCGAGCCCGGCGACTTCGCGGCGTCCATGGACCGTGGAGCGACGACGACGGTGTCGGACGCGCTGAAGGTCGAACCCATCACCGTCATCTCCTCCGGGGAGATCCTCGGACGGGACGAGGCGCGGCAGGCGCTCCACCTTCCTCTGGGGAACAAGCTCGCACTGGTGACGCTCGGCGCGGGCAACATCAACAACATCGTGGACATGCAGGGACTGTTCGTACGGGCCGTCCAGGGACTCGGCCCCGAGTGGCGTGCGGTCGTGACCACGCCCCCGATCGCCGACAGCTCGGGGGTCGACGAGGCGATCGAGGTGTCGGCGTTCCCGCTGGCCCGGTATGCGATGGCTTTCGACTTCGCGGTCTCGGCAACCGGCTACAACTCGTACCACGAGTGGCTGATCGCGGGGCTGCCGGCGATCTGGGTGCCCAACCACGACACGATCACCGACGACCAGGACGCGCGCGCAGAGTTCGCCGAGCGGGAGGGGCTGGGCCTGAACGTGCCCGAACCGACCGCCGCCTCGGTGGGCGAGGCTGTCCGGACGATGGGTTCCACGGAGGTCAGACAGAAGATCGGTCAGCGTGCCGAGGACCTGCCGAGAACAAATGGAGCGACGCGCGCGGCCGCGGCGATCGCCGAGCTGCTGGGGGTGCATGCCGGATGACCACGCACGGCGCCACACGACCTGCCCTGGTCGCTGACCTGATCAGGGACATCAGGGCGGACCTACCGCTGCGGTCTCGTCCGAGGCTCGACGTGGGAAGCACCAAGGGTGTGCGGGCGCACGAGACGACGACGCTCCCGCTCTACCTCGTCCCTGTCTTCGACCTCGCGGACAGCGCACTCGATCGACTGTTCCGACAGCTCTACGGTGCGCAGGCGGCATCTGACGGCTTCCGTGTCGTGCTGTTCACCTCGGACGACCTGTTCAAGCGGGCGCGTGCGTACGGCTGGGCCGTCGAGCACGTCATGGACGAGAGCAGCTGGATCGGAAGGGGCCGAACGTCCGCCGAGTGGGAGACCCACGCCGTGGAGTCGTTCCGCTGGGCGGTCGGCGAGTACGGCGCTCAGGGGATCCTGCTCCCCGAGGCGAACGGCGACCTCACCGAAGAGCTCTTGTCCGCACGGTTGCCCGTCTCGGCGGAGCATCCAGACGGAGCCCCCGACCCCCGAGAGCCGTTCGCGTCGTGGCGGGAGTGGAGCAGCGGCGGGGGCACACTGCGCTGGGGGGAGTCGCACGTCCGGACCCACGACCAGACGGTGGAGGTCCAGGCAGTCCGGGGCGACGCCCACTCCCACGTGGTGTTCCTTGGCGCCTGCGACGACGACGGCGTCTCGTCGTTGCTGACCGCGGCTCGCCACAGCGACTGGTCCACCGTGGTCCTCTCCGCCACGGACGACGCGGCCGCGTCGGAGCTCGGAGCCAGGACGTGCCTGGGCCTGACACCTCCGGGGTATGTGCGCGTCGCTGTGGTGGGACCGGGCGTGGCTGACGTCGGTTACCTCGTGGCGCTGAACGACTTCGTCGTGCGGGCCGACGGAGACCGGTACGTCGTCGCTCCGTGCCTGGAGCGCGACGCGGACCACGAGGCCCGGTTGGGTGACTGGCAACCGATCGAGGCCGGGGCGTTCGTGGACGCGGTGGACGACTACGTCAGGTGGTGCCGCAGCAGCCAGAACAGCCGTCTGTCCTTCGCGGCGGTCTGACCTCATGGAGCAGCCGACGCCGCCGGGCACGTTCCTGCACGTGGCGGGAGCGCGTCCGAACTTCCCGAAGCTGGCGCCGGTGTACGACGCGCTTCGGCGCCGTGGTGCCCGTCAGTTCGTGGTGCACACGGGCCAACACTTCGACGACGCGCTTTCCGGAGTGTTCTTCCGGCAGCTGGGTATGCCCACTCCGGATCGGAACCTCGGTGTCTCTGGCGGATCGGACTCCGAGGTCATCGCACGGATCATGCTGGAGTTCGAGGCGGTCGCCAGGTCGATCGACCCCGTGTGCGTGATCGTGTACGGGGACGTGAACTCGACGATCGCGGCGGCAACGGTCGCGGTCAAGCTCGGAATCCCGGTCGCTCATGTCGAGGCAGGGCTGCGGAGCCGAGACCGGTCCATGCCAGAGGAGATCAACCGCATCGTGACCGACCACTTGGCCTCGGTCCATTTCGCGACCAGCGCGGATGCTGTGGAGAACCTCGCCGCCGAAGGCATCACGGGCGAGGGCGTCGAGCTCGTCGGCAACCCGATGATCGACACGTTGCTCCTCTCCATGGAAAGGTTCGACGCGGAGGCCTTGCGCCGTGACCTTCGACTGCCGCACGAGTACGCGACCGTCACGGTGCACCGGCCCGGGAACGTCGACACGGACGAGGACGCCCGCGAGATCGTCGAAGCGGTCCACGGAGTCGCCGACCTGGTCGACGTCGTCCTTCCTGTGCACCCGCGGGGGAGCGCCCGCCTGCGGAGTCAGGGCCTCGAGAAGCACGATCGGGTGCACGTCGTGCCACCACTTGGCTACCTCGAGTTCATGGGGCTGGTACGAGAGTCCCGCCTCGTCGTCACCGACTCCGGCGGCGTCCAGGAGGAGACGACCGTCCTCGGCGTCCCGTGCCTGACGCTCCGGGCGAACACCGAGCGCCCGGTGACCATCACTCACGGGAGCAATCAGCTCGTCGGCCGTGAGAGCGTGGTTCGTGCGGCGACCCAGGTGCTCGCCGAGGAGCGCGGCGTGAGCGTGCGCCCGCCCTTGTGGGACGGAGCAGCCGGGGAGAGGATCGCGGATTCCTTGAACCGGCGTTTTCAGCATCTCTCGATCAACTGTGCTCAGAACCGCTGAGCCGTCATCCAAAGCTACTGACATCAGGGGAGAACGTCGATGAAGGTCTCTGCCGTCCGGGACGAGTCGTGGGCCAGGTTCTCGTGCGAGATCGAGGACGGAGACACGCCTGTCGTGACTCCGGGATCGCTTGCCGCCCATGACGCGCGGGTGCGGCTGTCGTCCGAGGTCCAGGTCCACCCAGATCTCATGGCGCTCGCGGCGATCCTCGTGTTCGCGCCATGGTCGCGACGCTTCGAGTTCGAGTTCGGGGTCAGTGCGCAGTTCGCCGACACCGCTCGAGACGCGGCCGGGCTCGACGTCGGGCCCGTCGATCCCGCCCTGGCGCCGAGGTCCCGCCCCGCGGACTCCGTTCCCGGGCTGTGCTACAGCGGTGGAGCCGACTGCACGGCCGCGCTGACGGTCATGCCCGAGTCCACGGTGTCGTACTTTCTTGATCGGATCTCCCGTCCGGACGAAAAGTGGCGTGGGCTCTACCGCAAGGAAGCCGCGCACCACGCTTGCGCGCAGCTGACGAGGGCGGGGCGCACGGTGAACATGGTCGAGACGGACCTGGAGTTCGTTCGGTCTCCCGTCGGCTTTCCGCATGACTTCTCGAACGCGGTACCGGCGGTTCTGAGCGCGGACCGTGACGCCCTGGGGTCGATCGCTTGGGGGGCAATTCTCGAGTCCACCTACCGCGTGGGTTCCCTTCGCTTCCGGGACTATGTCAAGAGCCCGTGGTTCGTGGGAATCGGCCCCCTGTTCGAGGCGGTCGGCCTTCCGGTCTACAACCCTGTCGCCGGTGTCAGCGAAGTGGGTACCGCGATCATCGCAGGCAGGTCGGAGTACGGTTCGTACGCTCAGTCGTGCATGCGCGGGTTCGTGGGCGAGCCGTGCCGTCGGTGCTGGAAGTGCGCCCGCAAGATCCTTCTCGAGTCGGCCCTCTCAGGGGAATGGCCGGATCCGCAAGAGATCAACGCCATGGCGGTGGGCGCGGACACGCCAAAGCTCTTCCTCAAGGAGCCGCTCAAGCACGAGGGGGTCGTCGCATTCTTCGCGAGGCGCTACCCGACGGATGGTGACAGTGAATTCATGCGCTTGCTGAACGAGCGTGTGTCGGGCTACTCGGTGGAGTGGCTGAACCATTGGTACGTGCCGTCGATGGACAACGTCCCGACGGACCTGCGGGAGTTCTCGACCGCCCGCATCAACGAGTACCTCGAGCCGATGTCGGTCGACGAGATGGAGGACTTCCGGTCCTGGGACATGCGGCCCATGCTGGCTACTGATCGACGCAAGAATGCCACGGCAGCGTTCTCGGACTACCTGAACGGCCTTCTCCTGGAAGCCAAGGGGGCGTCCTTGTCGGCACGGTGACGTGGCGTTGCGGCCGCCCTGGCGTCGTGGCAGGGCGGCCGCGGGTCCCTATTTCGCCTGGTTGCGCTCGACGAGTGCGTCGATGTCACGCCACGCGGTGAGGTCTCGGCCCGTCAGCTCCTGGACGAACCGGATGTCGCGCTCGTACAGATGGGCGAGCGCGATGATCTCCTGCGTGGAGACCGGGCGTGCCCGGCGGATCGCGTCGATGCCGGGATGGTGGTTGTATCGCCGCGCCATCATCGGCGATTCCCAGAACTCGGGGTAGTCGCGGGCGCCGACCGCGTCGAGCGCGGAGCCCAGGTACTTTCGTGGCGACTCCTCCAGGTCGTCGAAGATCAGCGTGCGGAGGGCTTCTTCGCCGAGGGCGTCGCTCCACTGACGATAGTGGCGCTCGTAGAACCCGATGTCGACGATGCCGAGCGCGGGATTAGCCCTGAAGATGCCTTCCTCGACCTTTGCGCGACCGTTCGCGACATAGTGCCAGAAGGCGGAGACCGCGCGCGTCACCGGGTCCCGGAGCGAGAGCAGGATGCGCACGTCGCGTCCGAGTGCCTGCTTGATGACGTGAGGCGTGCTGGGCCTGGGGACGCCAAATCCGCTCTCCGTCGTCTGCCAGAAGTACGTGGGAGTCCGTTCCCCGCGCCACGGTGCCGTCCGGATGTCACGGAAGTGGGCGCTGTAGCCTTCGAGAGCTTCCTTGTCACTGAGAGCGTCCGTGCGACTGAAGAAGTTCGACGCCTTTCCCGGGGCCATTTCGATGTCCTGATGGCGTGCTAGCTGCTTGTAGAGCCACAGGGTGCCCGCGCGGTGCGCACCCGCGATGATGAGGTTGGGCATCGGGGAAGAGTCGTCGTCGCGTGCGGGAGCGGGGAGAGCGGCGCTCGTGCCGCGGCGAGCGGCGGGCGCGTGTTCCGCAGCGGGTGCCCCGAGGGCGATGTGTCGTTCGACGGTCTCGCTGATGTACCCGTAGACGTTGTCGGAGTAGTGGAACGGCGCCGGTCCCCACCGGTGGGCGCTGCCCGCGCGGACCTCATGCTCGCCGAGCGTGATGACATGAGCGTCGAGGGACGCCTGTGCGGCCTTGACGTAATGGGGGTACAGGGCGTTGGCGTCGGCCGCGGAGAGCCCGAAGCTGTCGGGCGCCGGTGTGCCGGTGTCATCGATCGAGGCCCAGGGGATGTCCAGGAGGACGACCGCGGCGTCCGGCATGTGCTGGCGGACGAGGTTCCCGACGGAGGCGATCCCCTGCGACCAGTACTGGAAGTGCAGGTCGCTGCCGAAGGGCAGGTGCTGGGAACCTGCGGGGAGGTTCTTCTCCGCGCCCGTGGAGACGAGCTCGACGGACCGCGTGATCACGGAGCCGTCAGGCAGGACGTACGCACCCAGCCGCTCGTCGACGAGGTCGACGAGGACGAGGTCGGTCTGGCCCGACAGCTGCGGCACGATGGCCTGGAGACTCGACTCGAAGTCCCCGGAGAGCATGCGCTGCTGGAACGCGGACTCGAGCTTCGGCGGGTCGATGAGGGTGACCGGACGGGTGTAGGCGCTGAGCGCCGACTGCCGTGCGACGTACTGCACCAGCTCGAACCTGTCGGCGTCGAAGTGCTCGAACGCGTCTCTCGAGACGCACGAGCCGTAGATGAAGACTCGGTTCTTGGTCATCGGGGGCTCCCTGCCTGCCAGTCATCCGGCCGAGGACCACCGCAGACCAGGTGGAGGACGGCCGAGACGGAGCGGACGGCGCTACGGCCGTCTCCGTAAGGATTGATTGCTTGGGCCATCGCGTCGTACGTGGCCTGGTGGGTGAGGAGCGTCGTCACCTCGTCGACGATGCGATCCTCGTCCGTACCGACGAGCTTCACCGTCCCCGCGTCGACGGCCTCCGGGCGTTCGGTGTCCTGCCTCATGACGAGGACGGGCTTGCCCAGACTGGGCGCTTCTTCCTGGACGCCTCCCGAGTCCGTCAGCACCACGCTCGCGAGCGAGAGCAGGCGGGTGAACTCGCCGTACGCGAGGGGCTCGGTCACGGTGACGTTGCCCAGGCCCTGGAGGTGCGGCAGCAGGGCCTCGCGGACGACGGGGTTGCGGTGCGCGGGCAGGACCACCTGGGCGCCCGGGAAGACCTTCGCCAGGCGCGCCAGCGCCCGCCCGACGCCGTCCATGGCACCCCAGTTCTCGCGACGGTGAGTGGTCACGAGGATGACCTGACGCCCGGAGCACGCGAGGCTCTCCAGACCGGGGTCGGTGAAGGGGGTCTTCTTCTCGGCCGTCATCAGGAGAGCGTCGATCACGGTGTTGCCGGTGACGCTGATGGCCTCGGGGTCGACCCCCTCGCGGAGGAGGTTGTCCCTGCTGCTCATGGTCGGCGCCAGGTGCAGGGAGGCGATCTGCGAGGTGATCTTGCGGTTCGCCTCCTCGGGGAACGGGGACAGGATGTTCCCCGACCGGAGTCCGGCTTCCACGTGCACCACGGGGATCCCGCGGTGGAACGCGGCGAGGGCCGCGGCGGTCGAGGTCGACGTGTCCCCCTGGACGACGACGGCGGCGGGCTGTTCGGCCACCAGGACGGGGTCGAGCCTCGCGAGCACCCGCGCGACGATCATCGACAGGGACGCACCGTGCTCGAAGATGTCGAGGTCGTGGTCGGGGCCGATGTCGAAGGTCCTGTTGACCTGGTCCAGCATCTCCCGGTGCTGGCCGGTGACCACGGTCACGGAGTCGAGCACGTCGCTGGCCTCGAGGGTCTTGATGACGGGGGCCACCTTGATGGCCTCCGGTCGGGTGCCGTACACCGTCATGATGCGTGGGCGCCTGCTTGCCACTATGTCCTGTCTCCTCGGTTGCGAGGCCGCGGCGTCGACCGCGGCCTCACGTGACGGGAAGTGTATCGACGGGACGACTGTGCTTCTTCCACCCGGACGGTGGTCTGCTCTCGCTCCGAGAAGGCGGTCTCGATGATCTGCTTGGCCTCGCCCGGTTTGTCCTTGGCGATGGCCCAGGCCCACTTGCGGTAGCG
The DNA here is from genome assembly GCF_042792715.1 of Isoptericola sp. NPDC056618. Taxonomy (NCBI): domain Bacteria; kingdom Bacillati; phylum Actinomycetota; class Actinomycetes; order Micrococcales; family Promicromonosporaceae; genus Isoptericola; species Isoptericola sp. NPDC056618. The sequence continues at coordinate 66,875 of NZ_JBHTVZ010000019.1, forward strand.
CAGCGCGACGTCCTCCGCGGGACCGTCGAGCACCAGCCTCCCGTGGTTGAGCCAGAGGGCTCGGGTGCACGTCTCCTCGATGGTCTGCGCCGCGTGCGACACCAGGAACACGGTCCCGGCGCTCTGGCGCAACCCCTGCATGCGGGCCTCGCTGCGCTCCTTGAACGCGGCGTCGCCGGTCGCGAGCGCCTCGTCGATGAGCAGGATGTGCGGGTTGGACGCCGTCGCGATGGCGAACCGCAGGCGGGCGCCCATGCCGGAGGAGTACGTCTTCATCGGCAGGTAGATCGACTTGCCCAGGCCGGCGAGCTCCTTGACCTCGGGGACGGCCGCCTCCGCCTGCGCCGGCGTCAGGCCCATGGCGAGGCAGCCCAGCCGGATGTTCTCCTCGCCCGACAGGTCCGGCACCAGTGCTGCGTTGACGCCGATGAGCACGGGCGTGCTCTCGGCCAGCACGCGCCCCTTGGCGGGGTTCTCCAGCCCGGCGATGATGCGCAGCAGCGTGCTCTTGCCGGAGCCGTTCTGGCCCACGAGGCCGATCTGCTCGCCCGACTTCGCCACGAACGAGATGCCCGACAGAGCGCGCACCAGCACCTTGGGGTCGTTGCCGAGCACGGTGCGGGCGGCGCGGACCACCGGGTTGACGCGCCGCTTGCGCTCGGCGGCGTCGGTCGACGGCACGCGGTACCGGACGCTCACGTCCTGCACGGCCACGGTCGCCTGCGCGAAGGGGTCCGCGACGGCGAGGTCAGACACGGCCATAGGACTCCTCCGCGCGCCAGAAGACGACGAAGCCGACGACGAGCGTCCCGATCGCCCAGCCGCCCAGTCCGAGCCAGGTCGGCAGGCTCGGCACGGCCCCGTAGAGGAGGGTGTCGCGAGCGGCGTCGAGGACCATGTACATCGGGTTGGCCTCCATGATCCCGACGATCCACGGGTAGTCCTTGAACCGGTCGATCGAGAAGAACACCGCCGACCCGTACAGCCAGAATCGCATGAGCACGCTGATGAGCTGGTTGAGGTCGGGCAGCGCGGCAGCAGCCCTCGCGAGCAGCAGGGCCAGCCCGGTGGTGAACAGGACCTGCAGCACCAGCACGGCGGGGAACAGCGCGGCGGCGGCGGTCCAGTTCTCCTGGTCGGGCAGCACCAGGATCAGCACGAACATGGCGCCGAGGGTGGGTGCCAGGTTGAGGATGCCGCGGAGCACCACGGAGATGGGCAGCGAGGCACGGGGGAAGCTGAACGCCCGGATGAGGTTGCGTCCGCTGGCGATCGACTTCGCGCCCCCGGTCACGCACTGGGTCGTGAACTGGAAGAGGAAGACGCCGATGACCAGATAGCCGAGAAAGTTGTCGATGCCACGGCTCGACTTCAGGACGAGCCCGAAGATCAGGTAGTACGCCAGTCCGTTGAGCATGGGGTTGATGACCAGCCACGCCTGCCCGAGCAGCGTCTCGCGCGTGCCGCTGGTGACCTTGGCCCGCGCTTCGGCCCACAGGAAGTGCCGCCGCTTCCACAGCTGCGCGAGGTAGGTGCGGATCGGGGGCCGTGCACCCACCTGCGAGAGCCGGCCGGTGGAGACGACCTCGAGGGTGGAGGCCTGCTTGCCGAACAGGTCGGCGTACAGGTCAGCCGGGCGCGCGTCAGCGCCCTGCCGAACATCACCCTCGTACGTCATCGCCCCGCATCCTAGAGTGAGCGCGGGCATCCCTGGACGCCCTGTCATCCCACGGATGCCTCGATGAAGGACAGCGAACGTGCAGATCTCGGTGATCGGTCTGGGCTATCTCGGCGCGGTGCACGCGGCGAGCCTGGCCCACCTCGGGCACGACGTCGTGGGGGTCGACGTCGACGCCGAACGGGTGGACGCGCTGGCCGCGGGCAAGGCCCCGTTCTTCGAGCCGGGGCTGGACGACCTGTTGTCGCAGGTCATGGGAACGGGCCGACTGACCGTCTCGACCGACATGGCTGCGGCCGCCGGGTCGCAGGTGCACTTCGTGTGCGTCGGGACGCCGCAGCGGAAGGACGGCCCTGCGGCGGACCTCGCCTTCGTCGACGCCGCAGTGGGTGAGCTGGTCGAACACCTGGGGGCAGGCGAGATCGTGGTGGGCAAGTCCACCGTCCCGGTGGGCACCGCGCAACGACTGGCGGGCGTCGTCGCGGCGGCGCAGCCCGGGGCGGTGCTCGCCTGGAACCCGGAGTTCCTGCGCGAGGGCTTCGCCGTCCAGGACACCCTGCGCCCCGACCGCCTCGTCTACGGCGTGCCCGACGGCGCGGCGGGGGAGCGCGCCGTGGCCCTGCTCGACGCCGTCTTCGCCGCACCGCTCGCCGAGGGCGTGCCCCGCATCGTCATGGACTACCCGACGGCCGAGCTGGTGAAGGTGGCCGCCAACTCGTTCCTCGCCACCAAGATCTCCTTCATCAACGCCATGGCGGAGCTGTGCGAGGTAGCGGGGGGCGACGTCGCGCGCCTCGCGGACGCGATCGGCCATGACGCGCGCATCGGACGCCGCTTCCTCAACGCCGGCCTGGGCTTCGGGGGAGGGTGTCTCCCCAAGGACATCCGCGCCTTCCGTGCCCGCGCCGGCGAGCTCGGGGCGGGCGACGCCGTCGCCTTCCTGGGCGAGGTGGACGCCATCAACGCGCGGCGCCGCACCCGCATGGTCGACCTGGCGTCCGAGGTGCTTGGCGGGATGGTCGACGGCGCGGAGGTCACGGTGCTCGGCGCCGCCTTCAAGCCCGACAGCGACGACGTCCGCGACTCGCCCGCCCTCGACGTCGCGGCCCGCCTGTCCGAGCTGGGCGCGGTCGTCACGGTCCACGACCCGCAGGCCATCGACAACGCCCGCGCCAAGCAGCCGCACCTCCACTACGAGCGCGACCTGGAGGCTGCGCTCGCCGGCGCGGACGCCGTCCTGCTGCTCACGGAGTGGAAGCAGTACCGCGACCTCGACCCCGAGAGGGTGGGGACGCTCGTCGCGCAGCGCACCGTCCTCGACGGCCGCAACGCGCTCAGCCGCGCGGCCTGGACCGACGCGGGCTGGCAATATCGTGCTCTCGGCCGGCGCTGAGCCGGTCGTCCCTCCACGGATGGGTTCAGGTGTCATGCGCGTTCTGGTCACCGGCGGCGCCGGGTTCATCGGGGCGAACTTCGTCCAGCAGACGGTGACGGAGCGCCCGGGCGCCGTGGTGACGGTGCTGGACGCGTTGACGTACGCCGGGGACCGGTCGTCGTTGGACCCGGTCGCGGACCGGGTGAGCTTCGTGCAGGGGTCGATCACCGACGCGGAGCTGGTGGACGGCCTGGTCGCGGACGCGGACGTCGTCGTGCACTTCGCCGCGGAGTCGCACAACGACAACTCGCTGACGGACCCGTCGCCGTTCGTGCAGACCAACCTGGTGGGCACGTTCACCCTGCTGGAGGCGGTGCGCCGCCACGGGGTGCGGTACCACCACATCTCGACGGACGAGGTGTACGGCGACCTGCCGCTGGAGGGCGACGAGAGGTTCACCCCGGCGACGCCGTACAACCCCTCGAGCCCGTACTCGTCGACGAAGGCCGGCTCCGACCTGCTGGTGCGCGCGTGGGTACGCTCGTTCGGCATCGAGGCGACGATCTCGAACTGCTCGAACAACTACGGCCCGTACCAGCACGTGGAGAAGTTCATCCCGCGGCAGGTCACCAACCTCATCGACGGGATCCGGCCCCGCTTGTACGGGGCGGGGCTGAACGTGCGCGACTGGATCCACGTCCACGACCACAACGCCGCCGTGTGGGCGATCGTCGACCGCGGCCGCGTCGGGGAGACGTACCTGATCGGCGCCGACGGCGAGACCAACAACCTCGAGGTGGTCCGCACCCTCAACGAGCTGTTCGGGCGCGACGCGGACGACTTCGACCACGTCGCCGACCGGCCCGGGCACGACCTGCGCTACGCGATCGACGCCACGAAGCTGCGCACCGAGCTCGGCTGGACCCCGCAGTTCACCGACTTCCGCTCCGGCCTGGCCGCGACGGTCGACTGGTACCGGGCGAACGAGGACTGGTGGCGCCCGGCCAAGGCGGCCGTGGAGGCGAAGTACGCCCGCAGCGGCCAGTAGGGGCGCGCGGCGTCAGCCGCGGAGCGACGCGAGGTAGTCCTCGACGGCGTCGTGGGTGGGTAGCAGTCCCTGGGCCCTCGCCTCGGCGAGGCCGGGGGCGGCGGTGTCCTTGTCGGACAGCTGAGCCACGAGGGGCGACCCGTCGCGCGCCGTCGTGGGCCACTCGATGCCGACGTCGGGGTCCAGGGGGTGGATGCCGTGCTCGTGGCCGGGGTCGTAGCCGGCGGAGCACAGGTAGAGCACGGTCGAGTCGTCCTCCAGGGACATGAACGCGTGCCCGAGACCCTCGCCCAGGTAGATGGCGCGGCGGTCGACGTCGTCGAGCAGGACGGAGTCCCACCGCCCGAAGGTGGGCGAGCCGACGCGGACGTCGACGACGACGTCGAGGACGGCGCCCTTCGCGCAGGTGACGTACTTCGCCTGGCCGGGCGGGACGTCGGCGAAGTGGATGCCGCGCAGCACGCCGGCGGCCGACACCGAGGCGTTGGCCTGCCGCAGGTCGAGCGGGTGGCCGACGGCGTCCGCGAACGGCCCTGCCTTGAACCACTCGAGGAAGACGCCGCGAGGGTCGCCGTGCTGCTGCGGCGTGATCTCGTAGGCACCGGGGACGGTCAGCTCACGGATCTGCACGGGGCGCTCCTTCGCGAGGTTTCGGCCAGGTGTCGACGACGGTGGGGCCCGTAGGATCCTACGGTGACCGAGACCACGACGGTGCCGCCCACCACCCCCGCGCCCCGACGCTGGCTGGTCGTCGGCGCCGCGGGCATGCTGGGCACCGACCTGCTGGCTCGCCTCCGGGACGGTGGCGAGGACGTCGTCGGGCTGGGCCGGTCGGACCTCGACGTCACGGACGCCGACGCCGTCGGCGCGGCGGTGCGCGGGTCCGACGTCGTGGTCAACGGCGCGGCGTGGACGGCGGTCGACGACGCCGAGGCCCACGAGGACGACGCGTTCCGCGTCAACGCGACCGGTGCGGCGCACCTGGCGCGGGCCTCGCACCGGGAGGGCGCTCGCCTCGTGCAGGTGTCCACCGACTACGTGTTCGACGGTGCCGCGACCGCGCCCTACGCCGAGGACGCGCCGCTCGCGCCGGTGTCGGCGTACGGGCGCACCAAGGCCGCGGGGGAGTGGGCCGTGCGCGCGGAGGCGCCGGACCACCTGATCGTGCGCACGGCCTGGCTGTACGGGGCGCACGGTGGCTGCTTCCCGAGGACGATGGCGCGACTCGGCGCCGAGAAGGACCGCCTCGCGGTCGTGGACGACCAGGTCGGCCAGCCCACCTGGACCCGCGACCTGGCCGACCTGATCGTCCGGCTCGTCGAGGGGGGCGCCCCGGCGGGGACGTACCACGGCACGGCGTCGGGCCGGACGTCGTGGTTCGGGTTCACCCGCCGCATCCTCGCGTCCGCGGGCCTGACGACCCCGCTGGAGCCCACGACGTCCGACGCGTTCGTCCGCCCCGCGCCGCGGCCGGCGTTCTCCGTGCTCGGCCACGGCGCCCTGGCGGCCGCGGGCGTCGCGCCCATCGGCGACTGGGCGGAGCGCTGGGACGCCGCCGCGGCCGAGGTGCTGGCCTGAGCCTGCCCGGTCGTCGGTAGGGCTACTGCTCCAGCAGCCCGAGCAGGTACGTGCCGTAGCCGGACTTGGTCAGCTTCTCGGCCCGCTCGCGGAGCTCGTCGTCCGACAGGAAGCCGCGCCGCCACGCGACCTCCTCGGGCGCACCCACCTTGAGCCCCTGGCGGCGCTCGATCGTGCGGACGAAGTCGGACGCCTCCAGCAGGGAGTCGAACGTGCCGGTGTCGAGCCAGGCGGTGCCGCGCGGCAGCACCTCCACGTGCAGGTCCCCGCGCTCGAGGTAGGCGCGGTTGACGTCGGTGATCTCGTACTCGCCGCGCGCCGACGGCTCCAGGCCCTTGGCGATCTCGACCACGTCGTTGTCGTAGAAGTAGAGGCCGGGCACGGCGTAGCTCGACTTCGGCTGGGCCGGCTTCTCCTCCAGCGACACGGCGCGCCCGTCGGCGTCGAACTCGACCACGCCGTACGCCGTCGGGTCCGCGACCCGGTAGGCGAACACGGCGCCGCCGTCGACGGACGTGTACTTCTGCAGCTGGTCGCCCAGCCCCTGCCCGTAGAAGATGTTGTCGCCGAGCACCAGCGCCGCGGCGTCCGACCCGATGAACTCCTCGCCCAGCACGAACGCCTGCGCCAGCCCGTTCGGCACCTGCTGCACCGTGTAGGAGATCGAGATGCCGAACTGCGACCCGTCGCCCAGCAGCCGACGGAACTGCTCGGCGTCGTGCGGTGTCGTGATCACCAGGACGTCGCGGATGCCCGCGAGCAGCAGCGTCGACAGCGGGTAGTAGATCATCGGCTTGTCGAAGACCGGTACCAGCTGCTTGCTCACCCCGAGGGTGATCGGGTGCAGCCGGGTGCCGCTGCCGCCCGCCAGGACGATTCCTCGCATCGTTGCCAGTCCCTCCGCCGGTTCGTTCTCAGAAGTGTGCCGTGAGGCGCGCGTACACGTCGGCGTACCGACCCACGAGCCGCTCCCACGTCCGCTCGGCGGCGACGTGCCGGCCGGCGTCGACGAGCGCGGCGCGATGGGCGTCGTCGTCGAGCACGCGCGCGACGGCGTCGGCCCAGGCCTCGACGTCGTCGGGGTCCACCAGCACGCCGGCGGGCGCGCCGCCGCTCGGCCGCGAGGGCTCGAGCGGCGAGAGCACCTCGGCGAGCGCGGGCAGGTCGCTGGCGACGACCGGCCGCCCGATGGCCATCGCCTCGACGGGCTTGAGCGGCGTGACGAGGCGCGTGACGCGGTCGGGGCGGCGCGGCACCAGCACGACGTCGAGGGCGGCGAGGTAGGTGCGCGCCACGTCCCGCGGCACCCGGCCGGGCAGGTGGGCGTGCTCGCCCAGCCCGAGCTCGGCGGCGAGCCGCAGCAGCCGCGGCCGGTCGACGCCGTCGCCCACGATCAGCGCGGACACGTCGACGCCGCGCGAGCGCAGCAGGGCGACCGTGCGCAGCACGGTGTCCAGGCCCTCGTAGCCGACGACGCTGCTCACGGTGCCGACGACGAACCGCGCGGTGCGCAGGCCCAGCGCGGCGCGCGCCTCGGCGGTCGACGGCGCGGGGCCCAGCAGCGCGCCGTCGACGGCGTTCGGCACCACCGTGATGCGCTCGCCGGGCACCCCGCGGCCCACGAGCTCGTCCCGCATCGTGCCGCTGAGCGTGACGACGTGGTCCGCGGAGAGTGCGAGATCCGTCTCGCGGGCGCGCAGCAGCGCGAACCGCTCCGACGCCGCGGCGCGCTCGCGGCCCTCCGGCGTCGGGTGCGACGCCGCCCACGTCTCCTCCGGCAGCCCTCGCACCTCGTAGACCCAGGGCACTCCGACCCGCGCGGCGGCGGCGCGGGCGGCGTCGCCCGTGGTCCACGGCGTGGTGGCGTGCACGACGGCGGGGCGCGCGGCGTCGAGGGCGCGGGCCAGGAGGTCGACGCCGTCCGCGGCGCGGCCCCGGTGGTCGGCGGGCAGGGACCGCGGCACCAGGCGCCGGTAGGTCACGCCGTCGACGACGTCCGCGCCGCGGGCGCCGAGCGCCCCGATCATCAGCGGGTAGCCCGCGCGGGTGGTGGCGGTGACCCCGTGCCCAGCGGCTCGCTGGGCCGTGAGGATGGCGTGGGTGCGCAGGGTGTACCCGCTCTGCGTGTGCGGCAGCGAGTTGGTGAGGTGGTGGTGGATCGCGACCGGGACGTCGGAACCGGGCGAGATTTCACCCGGTCCGGTGCGCGCCCGTTTTTCACCCGCTCGCCCCGGGAAACCGTCCGTATCGTGAGACGTTTCCGGGCGTCGCCCGTCCTCCAGCACGGCCACCTGACCCAGCAACGACGCCCGGACCCGGCGCCCGGCGCGCGTCGTGGGGGCGGCCGCGCGCAGCGCCGCGACGTCGCCGTCCTGCCACGCGGCACGCAGCCGACCGGCCTCCCCGGAGGTCCCGTCGCCCAGCGCCCGCTCCACCCACGGCACGACGACGGCGCTCACCCGGGCCGGGGTGCGCCGGGCCGCCTGGAGCACCAGCCACGCCGGGTCGGTGCGGAGCGCGCCGCCCACGAAGGACGCGGCGAAGCGCGCGTTGCGGGCCAGCTCGCGCACGCGCGTCATCGGGGCGTCTCGTCGCGGGGCCGGGTCGCCGGGCCGGTGAGCTCGTGCAGCAGGTCGAGGTACCGCGCGGCGAGCGTGTCGTCGTCCGCGTTCTGCGCCACCCACTCCGCGGCGCGCGGGTCGGCGACGGGCACGTCGCCGGAGGTCGCCCAGCCCGCCCACAGCTCGGTGAGCGCGTCGACGTCGCCGGGCGCCACCACGGACCCGGCGCCGGAGCGCCGCACCAGCGCGGCGGCCTCGCCGGCCACGCACGCGGTGGCGTACGCCCCCGACGCCATCACCTCGTACAGCTTCGACGGCACGGTCCACTCCAGGGGCTTCCAGTCGCGCAGCGACACCACCACGGTGTCCGCCCAGGCGTAGTAGCGGCGGATCTCGTCGTGCGGCACAGCCCCCACGAACGTCACGGGGGCGTCGAGCTCGGCCACCAGACCTTCGAGGAACGGCACACGGGCGCCCGCGCCGACGATGCGGACGTCGAGCCGCAGGCCGCGCCGGGCCACCTGTGCCGCGGCGCGCACCACCGACTGCAGGTCCTGGGCTCGCCCCACCGTCCCCGCGTACACGACGCGCAGCGGACGCGCCGGCGGCGGGTCGAGGTCGCGCAGGCCCTCGGCGTCGTCCGCGGTGAGCGGCTGGAACGACGTGCCGTTGCGCACGACGGCGACGCGTCGCACGCCCCGCTCGAGCAGCACCTGGGCGAACGTCTCGGTCGTCGTGACGACGGCGTCCGCGCGCGACTGGAGCCGCGTGACCGCGCGGTGCACCAGGGCGCGCGCGGCCGCGAGGGCGCGGGAGCCGGCGGAGCGCCGCGCGTCGAGCACGCCGCTGGGTTCGATGAGGTCGGGCCAGGCGTCGCGCATCTCGATCACGAGCCGGGCGCGCAGCAGGCGAGCCAGCAACCAGGCGGCGAACATCGACGGGATGCCGGGCACGGTGCCGACCACGACGTCGGGCCGCTCGTCCCGCTGCCGGAAGTGCCGTAGTCCCAGCACGACGGCGCTCGCGGCGGCCACGGCCTGGTCCACCGTGCGCGACAGCAGGTCGGCGGCGTGCGGGCGGAACCTGGTGCGGACCACGCGCTCGCCGTGCCGGCCCAGGGAGACCGACCCCGGCCGGTGGTCGGCGGCCGCGTCCTGCAGCCGCCCGCTCGGGTAGTGCGGCGGCGGGGTGAGGACCGCGACGCCGACGCCCGCGTCGATGAGGCGCGGCGTCAGCGTGTCCCACCGCCGCTGCGGGGCGCCGTGCTCGGGCGGGTAGTGGTGCGTGACCAGCAGCACGCGGGAACGCTCCGACGACGGCGTCGCCCCGGTGCCGTGCATGGTCGTGCCCTTCACCTCGCTCGTGGAGCCCGCAGCCGTCCGGCGGTGCCCGGGCGAATGGTACGGCGGGAAGCCGCACGGGCGGAACACCGGATCTCCCCGGCCGGGCCGTAGGATCCCGCCCTGTGACCCGAGCCAACACCCCGTACCGCCACGCCCGCACCGAGGCGCGCCGCAGCCGCCGCGCTCTGGCCGTCGTCGGGGTGCTCGTGCTGCTGCTGGCCGCCGGGGGCTTCGGCGCCGCCTGGTGGTTCCAGCGCGCTCTCGACAACAACATCGAGCGGATCGGCGACCCGTTCGCCGAGATCCCGGCGAGCAGCAGCCCCGAGGTCGAGGAGGAGACCGAGGCGGTCAACCTGCTCGTGCTGGGCTCGGACAGCCGGATCTCCGCCGGCGACCCGTCGCAGTGGAAGGCCGGCGCGCAGCGCACCGACGCGATCATGCTGGTGCACCTCCCGGCGAACCGGAAGAGCGCCCAGGTGGTCTCGATCCCGCGCGACTCGTGGGTGCCGATCCCGGGGCACGGCGAGGCCAAGATCAACGCGGCCTTCTCCTACGGCGGCCCGGCGCTGATGATCCAGACGGTCCAGGACCTCACCGGCGTGAAGATCGACCACTTCGTGGTGACCGACTTCGAGTCGTTCACGTCGATGACGGACGCGCTCGACGGCGTGCGCATCCGCGTGCCGGAGGACATCGGAGACGGCAAGCAGGTCTTCTTCTCGAAGGGCGTCCACATGATGTCCGGCGAGGAGGCGCTCACGTACACGCGCCAGCGCCACGGCCTGGCGAACGGCGACTTCGGCCGCGTGCAGCGGCAGCAGAACTGGATGCGCGCCATCCTCGCCAAGGTCAACAACAACCGGAACGACGTCGGCATGATGACCGAGTTCTTCACCACGGTGAGCAAGTCGGTCGCCGCGGACGACGGGTTCACCATCGACCGAATGCGCAACCTCTACATGAGTGCGCGCGGGCTGAGCACCAACGACGTCGACTTCATGACCGCTCCCTACTCGGGCACCGGGCGCAGCGACGACGGGCAGTCGATCGTCGTCCTCGACCGCGAGCGGTTCGACCCGCTGATGAAGGCGATCGCGAAGGACGAGGCGGGAAGCTACGTCAAGGAGCACGCCGACGACCTCGAGGTGCTCCCCGCCACCGTCAGGTAGCCGGTAGTCGTCCCGCCACCACGGGAGGGGGGCGGGCTCAGGCGGCGGTGTCGACGGCGACGCGGCCGTCGGCGAACGTCATGCCCTGCACGACGGTGCCCGGGTAGCGGGCGGCGAGCAGCCGCTGCACGTCGAGCGCGATGCGGGCGTCGGGGCGGATCTGCACGGAACCGGCGGGCAGGCCCTTCGCGGACAGGACCGACTCGATGCGGTTCTTGGCGAGTCCCAGCAGCTTGTGCGCGGGCAGACCGCCGGCGCTGGCGTCGACCGAGAGCACGGCGACCCCGCCGTCGAAGCCCTCGACCCGCAGCCGCGACCGGACGGCGGGCACCAGGCGGGTGGCGAGCTTGAGCGGCCCGGGCAGGTTCTTCACCGCCCGGGCGTCGGCGACGACCTCGAGCTCGTCGCCGGCGCCGCCGACGGACGTGACGAAACGGGGCAGGGTTCGGCCTCCCAGGAGGCCGAGCTCGTTCAGGGTCTCCGCGAGGGACATCTCGGTGCGCACGGCGCATACCGTACTGGACCGGGCGGGAGGCGTGGGACGCGTCACTCCCCGGGCGGGGAATAGAACGATTCGATAACCTGTTGCCACGGTCGACGACACCCCGAGGAGAAGGAGATCCGTGGCCCCCGCGAGCGACGAACAAGCCGGGGAGCTCGACCGATGAGCGCCACCTTCTCCTCCCTCAAGTACACGAACTACCGCATCTGGTTCGCAGCCGCCCTCGTCGCCAACGTCGGCACGTGGATGCAGCGCATCGCCCAGGACTGGATCGTCCTCACCGACCTCAGCGACGACTCCGGCATCGCCGTCGGCCTCACCACGGCCCTCCAGTTCGTGCCGTTCCTCCTGCTGTCCCCGTGGGCGGGCGTGCTCGCCGACCGGCTGCCGCGCCGTCGTCTCCTCATGGCCACGCAGGGCGGGATGGGCGTGCTGGCCCTCGCCCTGGGCGCCCTCGTGCTGTCCGGTCGGGCGGAGCTGTGGCACGTCTACGTCTTCGCGCTCCTGCTCGGCGTCGTGTCCGCGCTGGACAACCCCGCGCGCCAGACCTTCGTCGCCGACATGGTGCCGGCCTCCAAGCTGCCCAACGCCGTCGGCCTGAACAGCGCGTCGTTCAACGCCGCGCGCCTCATCGGGCCGGGCGTCGCCGGGCTGCTCATCGCCGCCGTCGGCGCCGGCTGGGTGTTCGTGATCAACGGCGTCACCTTCGGGGCGACGATCGCGGCCCTGGCCCTCATGCGGGTCCGGGAGCTGCGGCCGCAGGCCGCCGCACCGCGCGCCAAGGGACAGATCCGCGAGGGCGTCCGCTACGTGCGCCAGCGGTCCGACATCGTCGTGATCATGGTCGTGATGTTCGTCGTCTCGACGTTCGGCCTGAACTTCCAGCTCACCTCGGCGCTCATGGCGCGCGTCGAGTTCGGCCGCGGGGCGAGCGAGTACGGGATCCTCGGCTCGGTGCTGGCGATCGGCTCCCTCGCGGGGGCCCTGCTCGCCGCCCGCCGCGACCGCCCGCGGGTGCGCCTGGTGATCGGCTCGGCGTTCGCCTTCGCGGTCACGACGGCGGTGCTCGGGCTCATGCCCACCTACTCGTCGTTCGTGCTGGCGTGCATCCCCGTGGGGCTGGCCTCGCTCACGATGATGACGGCGGCCAACAGCGCGCTGCAGGTCTCGACCGACCCCGTGATGCGCGGCCGCGTGATGGCGCTCTACATCATGATCTTCCAGGGCGCGACGCCGATCGGGTCGCCGATCGTCGGCTGGATCGGCGAGGCGTGGGGCCCCCGCTGGTCGATCCTCGTGGGCTCGATCGCCACGTTCCTCGTCGCCGCCGGCGCGACCGTCTGGGCGGTGCGGCGCTGGCACCTGCGGGTGCGCTACCGGGTGCTGTCCCGGCCCCACCTCGAGGTCGTCTACCTCGACCGCGAGGTGCTCGAGGGCGTCACCACGCGCGACGGCGTGCGGCGCGAGCTGAGCCGCGCCGACGCCGAGCGGGTGCCGACGACGGCCTGACCCGCGCGGACGGCGCCCGGGCAGCGACCGGACGTCGCTCAGTGCCGGTGCGCGGCCGGCTCGCGCCGGGAGGAGCGACGCGCCGGCGGGGTGATCCCGTTCGCGCGCCGCTGCATCCGGGCCTCGAACTCCTGCTGGTCGCGCATCTCCTCCTCGTTCGGCCACATCAGGACGACGAAGATGAGCGCGACCGTGAGCGCCGCGATCCCGAGGATGAGGGGGCCGAGCAGGTCGATGGCGGTGGTGCCGGTCGTCGGCACCCCCGGCGTCCCGGTGATGGTCAGCGCGGCCATGCCGGTGTAGTGCATGCCGCTGACGGCGACGCCCATGATGAGGGCCGCACCGAGGGTCGCGGCGCGTCCGCGCACGTTCACGCTGAGCCAGAGGGCTGCCGTCGCCGCGACGATCGCGATGAGCACGGAGAGACCCACCACGGGCAGCGAGAACTCCATGTGGCCCGTCATGCGCATGGCGGCGATGCCCATGTAGTGCATCGCGGCCACGCCGAGCCCGGCGACGATGCCGCCGGAGACCAGCCACAGGGGCCGGTCGCCCGCGAAGCCGACGAGGAACAGCCCGAGCGCGACGACGACCACGGCCACGAGGGCGCTGAGGACGGTCTGCGGCACGTCGTAGTTGATGGGCATGTCGGTGACCGTGAAGCCGAGCATGGCGACGAAGTGCATGACCCAGACGCCCGTGCCGCCGATCGCGACGGAGGCCACCAGCAGCCACGCCGCGCGCGTCTTCGTGTCCGTCGCGGCGCGGGCGCGCGCCGTCGCGGACAGGCCGGTGGCCGCCCCGAGGCACGACGCGACGTACGCGAGCAGCGGGGTGATCATCCCGTAGGTGAAATGGTGCATCTCCGGCATGCGGGGCCTCCCGGCTACATCGCCCGTCTATGACGAGGCGGCACGTTATCAGCCCGTGACCTAGCGGGTGAAAAATGCTCGTTGACCTGGGACGATGCAGAGGGTTTCCGGGAGGCCCCTTCGGCGGGCGCGTCAGCCGAGGTGCGCCACCACGTGATCGACGCACGCCGTAAGGGCCCGGACGTCGTCGGGCTCGACGGCGGGGAAGACGCCCACGCGCAGCTGGTTGCGGCCGAGCTTGCGGTACGGGAACACGTCCACGACGCCGTTCTCCCGCAGGACGCGCACGACGGCGGTGGCGTCGATCGCGTCGTCCAGGTCGATCGTCGCCACGACCGTGGACCGCTCGGCCGGGTCGACGACGAACGGCGTCGCCCAGTCGCGGGCGCCGGCCCAGTCGTAGAGCGCCCCGGCGGACTCCGCCGTGCGCGCGCTCGACCACGCGAGGCCGCCCTGCTCCAGGAGCCACTCGGCCTGCTCGGCGAGCAGCACCAGCGTCGCGACCGCCGGCGTGTTCAGCGTCTGGTCGAGACGCGAGTTCGCGAGCGCGGTCGTCAGCGACAGGAACTCCGGCACCCACCGCCCGGTGGCCGTCCCGGCGGTCGCCTCCACGCGCTCGGCGCGCTCGACCGCGGCCGGCGAGCAGACGGCGAGCCACAGGCCGCCGTCGGCCGCGAAGACCTTCTGCGGGCCGAAGTAGTAGACGTCGGTGTCGGCGACGTCGACGGGCAGCGCGCCCGCGCCCGACGTCGCGTCCACGAGCAGCAGGGCCCCGTCGGCGCGCGCGCCGGGCACCTGGCGCACCGGCGCCATCGCCCCCGTGGAGGTCTCGTTGTGCGGCGTCGCGTATACGTCGACGCCGTCGACCGGCGTGAGGTGCGCCACGGTGCCGGGCGCGGCCGACACCACGTCCGGGTCGGCGAGGAAGGGCGCGCGCGTCGTCGCCGCGGCGAACTTCCCGCCGAACTCCCCGAACACGGCGTGCTGCGCGCGCCGCTCGACGAGGCACGCGGCGGCGACCTCCCAGAAGGCTGACGACCCGCCGTTCCCGAGCGCCACCTCGTACCCGTCGGGCAGGGCGAAGAGCTCGCCGAGGCCCGCGCGGACGCGCCGCACGAGGTCCTTCACCGCCGGCTGCCGGTGCGACGTCCCCAGCACCGGGGCCGCCGGGTCGCCCGCCGCGGCCAGCGCGGCCACCTGGGCGGGGCGCACCTTGGACGGGCCGGACCCGAACCTGCCGTCGGACGGGAGCAGCGACGCGGGGATGACCACGCTCGGGTGGATCGAACGGCTCGGGTGGCTCGACGCAGCGGGCATGGTGTCTCCGGTTCCGGGCGAGGGGGAGCGGTCGTGGGTGGGGCAGGGCAGGATGTCTCGCCGGGAGCGCGCACGACGGCGCCGCGCGACCCGCCCTGCGCCCACGCGTGCGAATAGACTAGGCCGCGCCGAAAGACGGGAGTGGACGTGACCGACCTGATCGACACCACCGAGATGTACCTCAAGACGATCTACGAGCTCGGTGAGGAGGGCATCCCGCCGCTCCGCGCCCGCATCGCGGAGCGACTGGGGCACTCCGGGCCGACGGTGTCGCAGACGGTGGCACGCATGGAGCGCGACGGTCTCGTCGTCGTGACGGGCGACCGGCACCTGGAGCTCACCGAGGCCGGGCAGGCCAAGGCGACCCGTGTGATGCGCAAGCACCGCCTCGCCGAGCGGCTCCTCACCGACGTCATCAAGCTCGACTGGGAGCACGTCCACACCGAGGCGTGCCGCTGGGAGCACGTGATGAGCGACCTCGTCGAGAAGCGGCTCGTCACCCTGCTCGACCACCCCCACGCCGACCCGTACGGCAACCCGATCCCGGGGCTGTCCGAGCTGGGGGAGCAGTACCAGGACGTGCCGTTCCTCGAGGGCGTGCAGTCCCTGCCGGGCGTGCTCGAGGCGCGCAGGGCGACGGGCCTGACGGACGGCGACGGCGTGGAGCTGGTCCTCCAGCGGATCGCCGAGCCGCTCCAGGTGGACATCGAGCTGCTGGCGCGTCTCGCCGAGTCCGGCCTCGTGCCGGGCGCGCAGATCGTCGCGCGCACCGCCGGCGAGGACGTCGCGGTGGAGGTCGAGGGGTCCGGCATCGTGCTCGACCTGCCCGAGGAGCTGGCGAAGCACCTGTTCGTCGCGAGCCGCTGACCTGCGGGCCGGCTCCTGCGCCGGGCCGGCACGCCACATCGTGACCGCAGCGTGACATCGCCCGGGGTTGTCCGGTACGGTCGGGGCGCTCGCCGGAGTTCATCCTGCGGGCGCTCGACCGGACCGCCGAACCCTGCCACCGGCCGAGCTCCACGGACATCCGCACGGCAGGAGCGGGGGACCCACTTCGGGCGTCGGAGACGACGTCCTCGGGGTGAAGCCGGACGGGCCCGGTCACGGGAACGGACGGCCGGGTGTTTCTCCCACCCGAACCCGACAGCTGACCTCGCAGGCGACAGGAGAGGTAGACACGTGAGCGCACGCACGAACCACGGCCGGCACCGCGCCGCCCGTCGTCCGATCGCCCTCGCCCCGTCCGGCGCCGCAGGCCGCCGTGTGGCCGTGGCCGCCGCCGCCGGTGGCCTCCTGGTCTCGACCTTCGCCAGCGCGGGTGCCGCGCAGGCCGCTCCGGTCGACACCGACGCCGCCAAGAAGCTCAGCACCGTCGACCTCGGCGCCCTGACCGACCAGGCCCGCGAGGCCCTCGAGGCCGCGCCGGTCGTCACCGTCGACGCCAAGGCCAAGGTCGACGTCGAGAAGGTCACCGCCAAGATCGCGGCCGCGGCCGAGATCACCCCGGCGCCCGAGCCCGAGCCGGAGCCCGTCGTCGAGCAGGTCGCCGACACGTCGTCCACCGACGACGCGTCCCGGTCCTCGGAGACGGCGTCGCGCTCCGACGAGCGCGAGGCCGTCGAGGCGCCGGCGTCCGCGAACGGCTCCGCGATCGTCTCCATCGCGATGCGCTACGTGGGCGTGCCGTACGTCTCCGGCGGCAGCAGCCCGTCCGGCTTCGACTGCTCGGGCCTCACGCAGTACGTCTACGCGCAGGTCGGCATCAGCCTGCCGCGCACCTCGTCCGCCCAGCGCTACGCCGGCACGGTCGTCTCCGCCTCCGAGGCGAAGCCGGGCGACCTGGTCTGGACCCCGGGGCACGTCGCGATCTACGCCGGCGACGGCATGCAGATCGACGCCCCGAAGCCGGGCGACGTCGTCAAGTACCGCGCCATCTGGCAGTCGAACCCCACCTTCATCCGCGTCGGCTGAGTCCGTCCGACCCGCTCCCGGAGCCCCGTCGCGCCCTGTGCGCGGCGGGGCTCCGTCGTGCGCGGGCAACCGGTTCGACCTGGGCGGATGTGACCTACGGCACGGCGTCCACAGGCGCTGTGACCGAAACGTGACATCGACTCGCGCGTCCGCTACGGTGTCAACCACTCGGCGGGTGATCCGCCGGGTCTCGACCGGAACGCCGAGCCCTGCAGCCGGTCGGGGACCTTGACCGCACGCAGGGGCGGGGGACCCAATTTCGGGCGCTGTTCCACGGCGTCCTTGGGGTGAAGTCGCACGGACCTGGTCCGTGAGGCCGGGTGTTTCTCCCACCCGAACCCGACAGCTGACCTCGTAGGCGACAGGAGAGGGAACACGTGAACGCACGTACCACGCGCGCCCGGCACCGTGCCGCGCGCCGTCCGCTCGGCGGGCTGGTCCAGAGCGTCGGCTCGTCGGTGACCGGTCGTCGGGCCGTCGTCGCCGCAGCCGCCGGCGGCCTGCTCGTCTCGACCTTCGCCAGCGCCAGTGCCGCGCAGGCGGCCCCGGTCGACACCGACTCGGCGAAGAAGCTCAGCACCGTCGACCTGGGCGCCCTGAGCGACCAGGCCCGCGAGGCGCTCGAGGCGGCTCCGGTCGTCACGGTCGAGGCCAAGGCCAAGGTCGACGTCGAGACCATCAGCAAGAAGGCGATCTCCAAGTCGGAGATCACCCCGGCCCCCGAGCCGGAGCCGGAGCCGGAGCCCGTCGTCGAGGAGGAGAGCACCGAGCGCTTCACCGACACCGCCTCCCGCTCCGCGGAGCGCACCGAGGCGCCGGCGGAGGCCGAGGCGACCTCGTCCAACTCGTCGCTCGGCCAGCAGGCCGTCTCGATCGCGATGCGCTACATCGGGACGCCCTACGTCGTCGGCGGGGCCAGCCCGTCCGGCTTCGACTGCTCCGGCCTCACGTCCTACGTCTACGGTCAGCTCGGCATCGACCTGCCCCGGACCTCCTCGGACCAGCGATACGCTGGCAAGCAGATCCCGTTCTCGGACCTGCAGCCGGGTGACCTCATCTGGAGCCCGGGCCACATCGGCATCTACGCGGGCGACGGGATGGTCGTCGAGGCCTCCCGCCCCATCAACTGGGAGACCGGCTACCACAAGATGTGGCAGTCCGAGTCGGAGGCCATCGCGCTGCGCGTCTTCTGACGCGGCGCGGCCTTCACGCCGCCCGCTGACGTCGTCGACCCCCGTGCTCCCGAGCACGGGGGTCGACGTGTCCCGGGGCTGCTTTGCTGTGCCTTGCGCCATCCTTTCGCTACGCTTGAACCAGGCGCCCTCGACGACGAGGGCGGGCTCCTCGCCAGCGGACAGGAGGCGCGAGATGACACGGCCTGAGGTCGTCCTGGTAGGTGTCGACGGGTCTGCAGCCAGCCTGCACGCCCTCGACTGGGCTGCCGCGTACGCGCGGCGTGTGGGGTGGGGGCTGCACGTCGTCTGTTCCTACTCGTTGCCGTCGTTCACGGCGGCGTCGCTCGACGGCGGCTACGCCGCCCTGGACGACACCGCGATCCAGGAGGGCGCCAAGGCGGTCCTCGCCGAGGCGGAGGAGCGCGTCGCCGCCAGCGGGGTCCCGGTGACCGGCACCGTCGCGACGGGGGACGCCGCCGGCGTGCTCGTCGAGATGTCGCGCGAGCACGCGCTCGCCGTCGTGGGTACCCGGGGCAAGGGCGGGTTCACCGAGCGGCTGCTCGGCACCGTCTCGTCGGCCCTGCCGGCGCACGCGCACTGCCCCACGGTGGTGGTGCCGTACCGCGGCGAAGGCGGCGGCAGCACCGACGCCGCGGAGCGCCGTGACGGGGACGCGGTGCACGAGGTGCGCCGCATCGTCGTGGGTGTCGACGGGTCGCCGTCGGCCGAGGTGGCGCTGAAGCACGCCGTCGCACAGGCGAGGGCGTGGGACGCGGAGCTCGTCGCCGTCGCCGGCGTGCCGCTCGGGGGCGGGGCGGGGATCCTGGCCTGGCTGCCGTCGCAGATCGACCACGAGACCGTCCTCGCCGACGTCAAGGCCGGCCTCGACGTGACCGTGGACCGAGCCCAGGCGGCGAACCCGGGCGTGACGATCAAGCGGCACGTGCTCGACGGCACGGGCGCCGAGCTGCTCACCGAGTTCTCCACCGGCGCCGACCTCGTCGTGGTCGGCTCCCGCGGCCGCGGGGGTTTCCGCGGTCTGCTGCTCGGGTCCACCAGCCAGGCGGTGCTGCACCACTCCGCCTGCCCGGTGCTGGTCGTGACGCGCAAGTGCGACGAGGAGCTCGACCAGGACGACGCCTCGACCACCGCCGCCTGACGTCGTGGGTGTGATCGTGGCCCGGTAGTGAGAAGAAGCCGGGCCACGATCACACCCACAACCGGCGGGTTGCGGACCTGATCGCCTGACGTACGCGGGCGACGAACTCCGTCGGGTCCTTCAGGACCTGGGCCGGGTCACGAGCGGCAGCGTGCGTCGCATCATCGCGTCACCGAGGACGACCACGTCGTCAGGCAGTCTCAGGGAGGTGGCCACGTGGACGAACGTCCGGGCGGGGCTCGTCACGGTCAGCCCGTCGATCTCGATGGTGTGGAGAAAGGACTGTCGGGATCGGTGCGACACCACACCGGGTCGATCGACACGATCCTCCTGGCGCCGCGAGACCACGTGCAGGTCGGTGTCGTGCGCCTCGGTCCACGGCAGCTCCACGCCCAGGAGGCGGAGCGCCGTGGTGTGACTGAAGGCGACGCCGCCGTTCAGCACCGCTGAGAGCGCACGACAGCGGCCACGGTCGATGCCGGTACGGACGTGAAACGGGCGGGGTGGTCCTGGGCGGGTTGACGCATGCTCGCAGGGTCCCGGACCAAGGGAGCCGCGATGCCCGGTTTCCACAGGCGTCCGTTGTGGGTGGGCCATGGCCCGGTCTGACGTCGAAACAGGGCCACGAGCCCACCCACGACGGGTGGGTCAGTGGCGGGTGCGGTACAGGTGCATGGTGATCGGGCCGAAGACGGCGGTGAGGACGACGGAGGCGACGAGCACCCAGACGATCTCGCCGCCGTCGGGGGTGCCGGCCATCAGCCCGCGCACGGCGGTGACGAGGTGCGTGACCGGGTTGATCTCGACGAACCGCTGCAGGGCGGCGGGCATCGTCGACGGGTCCACGAAGATGTTCGACGCGAACGTCAGCGGCATCAGCACCATCATCGACACGCCCATCACGGCGTTCGGGGTGCGCAGCAGCAGGCCGAGGATCGTGAAGATCCAGCTCAGCGAGAAGGCGAAGACGAGCAGCAGCAGCACGCCGAGCACGACGCCGACCACCCCGCCGTCGGGGCGGAACCCGAGGACGAGGCCCAGACCGATCGTCATGACCGACGCGATGGAGTAGCGCACGGTGTCGCCCAGCAGGGCGCCGACGATGGGCGCCGGCCGCCAGATCGGCAGCGAGCGGAACCGGTCGAAGACGCCCTTGGTGATGTCCGTGTTGAGCGTGTAGCCCGTGTACACGGTGACGATGACGATGGTCTGCACCAGGATGCCGGGCAGCAGGAACTGGATGTACGCGGACGTGGACCCGGCGAGCGCGCCGCCGAACAGGTACGTGAACATCAGCGTGAAGATCACGGGGGAGACCAGCACGTCGAACAGCTGCTCGGGCACGTGCTTGATCTTCAGCAGCGCGCGCCACCCGAAGGTCAGGGTCATCGAGAGCGCGGACGGTCGTGCGGGCGGCTCGGTGAGCGCGACGGCCTGGCGCAGCGTGGTGGTCGTGATCTCGGCGGGTTCGGCGGACGCGGTCATCGGGACACCTCCTGGGCGTCGGCGGGCTCCTCGTCGTCGGCCGGCAGCGGCTGGCCCGTCAGGGTGAGGAACACCTCGTCGAGGCTCGGCTGGCCGAGCGTGAACTCCGGCACGGCGATGCCTGCCTCCCCGAGCGCGGGCAGCAGCTGCGCCACCGAGGCGGCGCCGTCGTCGGGGACGCGGGCCGACAGCGCATAGGGATCGGTGGGCAGGGTGGGCTCGGTGCCCAGCACCTTCTCGACGACGCTCGCCGCGGCGGACCGCTGGCCGGCGTCGGCCAGCCGGATCGACACCGCCCCTTGGCCCACCGAGCGCTTGAGCTCGGTGGAGGTGCCCTCCGCGATGACGGTGCCGTGGTCGATGACGGCGATGCGGTCGGCGAGCTGGTCCGCCTCCTCGAGGTACTGGGTGGTGAGGAGCACGGTGGCGCCGTCGGCGACGAGCACCCGCACGATGTCCCACACCTGGTTGCGGCTGCGGGGGTCGAGCCCGGTGGTGGGTTCGTCGAGGAAGAGCACGCGCGGCGCCAGCACGAGCGACGCGGCGAGGTCGATGCGGCGCCGCATGCCGCCGGAGTACGTCTTGACCTGCCGGGGGCCGGCGTCCGACAGGCTGAAGGCGTCGAGCAGCCCCTCGACGCGGCGCCGCGCCGCCGTCCCGGTGAACCCGTACAGGCGGGCCAGCATGAGCAGGTTCTCGGTGCCGGTCAGGTCCTCGTCGACGGACGCGTACTGGCCGGTGAGCCCGACGGCGGAGCGGACGGCGTCGGCGTCGGCCACGACGTCGTGCCCCAGCACGCGGGCGGTGCCGGCGTCGGGGCGCAGCAGCGTGGCGAGCATGCGCACGACCGTGGTCTTGCCGGCGCCGTTCGGGCCGAGCAGCCCGAAGACGCTGCCGGTCGGGATCTGCAGGTCGACGCCGTCCACGGCCTTGGTGACCTGCTTGCGGGTGGTGAAGTGCTTGACGAGCCCGTGGGCGTCGACGGCGAGGTCGTCGCGGGGCGGGCCGGGGTCTGACGCGGACATGGGATCTCCCGGGGATGTCGGTGACGTGCGTCACGTCCCAGGCTAGGACGGGCCGCCGACGCCGAACTCATCGGCGACGGACGAGGAGCGACGCGACGGCCGTGGCAGGGTGTCGCCCATGACCACGGAGCCGATGTCCACGGAGCCCGCGACCCGCGACCTGTTCGACCGCGACCACCTCGCCGCGTGGGTCGGCACGCAGGCGGGCTTCGCGCGCGTGCCGGGCGTGCAGTACGCGGTCCGCGTCGGGGACGACGTCGTGCTCGAGGGCGCCTGGGGCGTCGCCGACGTCGCGACCGGCGAGCCGCTGCGCACGGACCACGTGTTCCGGGTGGCGTCGCACTCCAAGACGTTCACGGCGACGGCCGTGGGCCGGCTCGCGGACCGCGGTGCGCTCCGCCTCGACGACCCGTTCGACGCGCACCTGCCCGAGCTCGCGGGCACCGCCGTCGGGCGGGTCACCCTGCGCGAGGCGCTCGGACACACCGGCGGCGTGCGGCGCGACGGCACCGACGCCGACTTCTGGCAGCTCGGCGCGCCGTTCCCGGACCGGGGCGCCCTGGTGACGGCGGTGCGGAACGACGGGCCGGTCCTCGGCCGCGGTGAGGTCTTCAAGTACTCGAACCTCGCCTACGGGCTGCTCGGGCTGGTGGTCGAGGCGGTCACGGGGACAGCCTTCGCGCGGCACGTGCGCGACGACCTCCTCGCCCCGCTCGGGCTGGGGCGCACCACGCCCGAGCTCGACGACGCCGCGCCCGCCGTCGTCGGGTACTCCGCCCTGGGCGTCGCCGACGACGGGCGCCTGCCGGTCGCGCCGGTGCGCACGGGCGCGCTGGCCGCGGCGACAGGGTTCTGCTCGACGGCGGCCGACCTCACGCGGTGGTTCGCGGCGCACGCCGACGGCTCCGGCCTGCTGCGGCCGGAGACGCGTCGCCTGCTGCAGCGGGACGAGTCGGCGATCGACCGCCCGCACGCCCGGCCGCGGCGCTACGGGCTGGGCTTCGAGGCGCGCGAGATCGAGGGCCGTCGCGTCGTCGGGCACGGCGGCGCGTTCCCGGGCCAGCTCAGCCGCACCTGGGCCGACCCGGCCGGGGGCGTCGTCGTGTCCGTGCTGACGAACGCGGTCGACGGTCCGGCCGACGCGATCGCCACCGGCCTGTTCGCGCTGGTCGCGACCGCCCTCGACGCCGGCGCGCCCACGGCGGACGAGGACGCCGTCCTGCGCCGCGGCACGGGCCGGTTCGCCAACCTGTGGGGCCTGACGGACCTCGTCCGGCTGGGCCGGGACCTGTGGCTGATCGACCCGCGGCGCGAGGACCCGCTCGCCGGCGCCGAGCGCCTGGTCGTCGACGGCGACGCCCTGCGGCTGCCCGTCGAGCCGGGGTTCGGGGCGCCCGGGGAGCCGGTCGAGGTGCTGCCCGGCGACGACGGCCGGCCGGCGGGGATCGTCGTCGCCGGGGTCACCTCGTGGCGTGCCGAGGACTACGAGCGCGAGCGCCGCGCGCAGCTCGCCGCCCGGCGCGGGGCGTGAGCAGCGGTCACGGCTCGGGGAACGTCGGGGTGATCGGGTCGAGGCGCGGCGCCGGGGACGGGCGGGGCTCGTCGAACGTCTCGACCTCGACGGTCTCCGGCTCGAGCAGGCGGGTGACGGCGTCCTCGAGGTTGGTGCGGATGGCGGCGACGAGGCCGTCGGCGTCGCGGGCCTCGAAGCGCTCGACCAGCTCGACGTGCGACTCGGCGGCGTCCTTGCGGACGGCGTAGTCCTCGCTGAGCGTGAAGCTCGCGATGCGGACCTCCACGATGAGCGTGGTCATCCAGCGCAGCAACCACGGGTTGCCGCCGGCCGCGACGAGCGACCAGTGCACGTTGAGGTCGGCGTCGCCCACGCGGCGGGCGTCCTCGCTGCGCTCGGCGTCGACGAGGGCGTCGTGCGCGGCGCGGACGGCCGCGACCTGGGCCGGGGTCGCGCGCTCGACGGCGAGGGGCGCGGCCGAGGTCTCGACCGTCGTGCGCGCCTCGTACAGCGCGCGCACCCGGTCGGCGCCGATGCGGACCACGCTCAGCCCGCGGCCCGGCACCGAGCGCAGCAGGCCCTCCTGCACCAGGCGCTGCGCGGCCTCGCGGAAGGGCCCGCGGCTGACGCCGAGCTGGCTCGACATCTCGACCTCGCGGATCGGTGACCCCACCGCCAGGGCGCCCGAGTAGACGGCGTTGCGCAGCTCGACGGTGATGAGGTCGACCGTCGACGGGCGCGTCACCGGCGTCAGGAACGGCGCGCTGCCGACGGGGGCCGGCGACGACGATGGGGTCATCTGCTCTCCTTCCAGGGCGGTCGGGGACCGTCCGACCGGGACATATCATCCCGCGCCGCGACCTCCGGCCAGATCGTGACCCTCTTGTGACCATGGCATGACCGGCGTTTTCGGGCATGACGGACCCGTTCGCGACGGTCGTTCGTCCCGGCGACACTGCTCTGACCTGCGATGACGTCGGGACGGGCGTGCCGGAGCGACCCGCCCTCGCTGATTGTAGACAATCCGACATGTAGATACATAGATTGTCGTAGCGTCGGCATCGCGGCTACCGTGTCGCACCGTCCAGACCAACGGCTCGGCGCGGACTCCCGCCGGGCGACGAAGGGAGACACCGTGTCGTCCACCAGGACCACGAAGCGCCGCCGGGCGTTCCTCGCTGCCGGTTCCGTGCTCACCATGACCGCGCTGGCCGCCTGCTCGAGCGTCGACGAGGGCGGATCGGGGGACGGCGGGGGCTCGGCGCTCCAGACGATCCAGGACGCCGGTACCGTCAATGTCGCGTACAACGGCGAGAAGCCGTACAGCTACGACGACGGCGGCGAGCTCACCGGCGCGACGATCGCGCTGGACAAGAAGGTCTTCGGAGAGCTCGGTGTCGACGAGGTCGAGGGCACCCAGACCGAGTGGAACTCGCTCATCCCGGGTCTCAACGCCGGGCGCTACGACACCGTGAGCGCGGGCATGTCGATCCTGCCGGAGCGCTGCGAGCAGGCGGCGTTCGCGGAGCCGACCATCATGTACACCACCGCGTTCCTCGTGCCCGAGGGCAACCCGGACAAGCTCACCGACTGGCAGTCGGTGGAGGACTCCGGCCTCACCGTCGCCGTCACCAGCGGCGCGATCGAGGACGGCTACGCCCAGAAGACCGGGGTCAAGACGATCACGGTGGGCGACTCGACCGACGGCCTCAACGCCGTCGTCTCGGGCCGCGCCGACGCCTTCGCGCTGACGGGCATCTCGATCCGGGCGCTCGCCGACAGCACGGACGAGCCGGTCGAGGCGACCGACGCGTTCGTCGCGACCATCGACGACGTGCCGCAGATCGGCGCGGGTGCCGAGGTGTTCCGCAAGGGCGACACCGAGCTGCTCGAGGCGTACAACGAGAAGCTCAAGCCCATCCTGGAGGACAAGGAGCAGTGGCTCGAGATCATGGAGCCGTTCGGCTTCACCGAGGCGGAGTACCCCCCGCCCGGCCTGACCGCGGACATGCTGTGCGAGGGCGACCTCGCGAAGATCTCCGACGAGCTGGGGCTGGATTCCTGACCACATGTCGGATGATCTCCAGGCACTGATCGACAGTCTTCCTGATCTGGGCAGCGCGGTCGTCGTCACGCTCGAGATGACGATCGGCGGTGCCGCTCTCGCCATGCTCGTCGCGCTGGTGCTGGGGTTCGGCTCGCGTACCCGCTCCCTCTGGGTGCGCGGGCCGTCCCGCGTCGTGATCGAGTTCTTCCGGGGCACCTCGCTGGTGGTCCAGATCTTCTGGCTCTTCTACGTGCTCCCGGTCTTCGGGTTCAAGATGGAGGCGCTCGCCGTCGCGATCGTCGCGCTCGGGCTCAACTACGGCGCCTATGCCGCAGAGGTCGTGCGCGGCTCCATCGAGTCCGTCCCGACGGGCCAGTGGGAGGCCGCGACGGCGCTCAACCTCGGCACGTTCCACAAGGTGCGTCGCGTGATCTTCCCGCAGGCGTGGGCCCTGATGATCCCGCAGCTCGCCAACCTGCTGATCCAGCTGCTCAAGGGTTCGGCCCTGGCGTTCTACATCACCCTGCACGACGTGTACTGGTGGATCGACGAGCTGCAGCGCGACACGAGGGACACCTTCTTCAGCTACGGCGTCGGCCTCGTCATCTACTTCGTGATCGCGTACGTACTCACGTGGGGGATGAACTGGGCCGAGGAGCGGGCCAAGCGCCGGCTCGGCCGCGGCACCCGCCCGCGCCTGCGTGACGTCTTCGGCCTCAAGCCGGGCGTCCCGACGGAGATCGCCCGCGTGAAGGGGGGTGTGGCATGAACGACGACGCCATCTGGAACTGGGACACGGCATGGGATGTCCTGCCGGCACTCCTGCGCGGCCTGGTCATCACCATCGAGGCGACGGTCGTGGGCATGGTGATCGCCTCGATCCTGGGGCTGCTCATCGCCCTGGCCATGCGCGCGCCGACGCGGTGGGTGCGCGCGCCGCTGCGGTTCGTCGTCGACTTCATCCGCATGACGCCGCTGCTGGTGCAGCTCGTCTTCGTGTGGCTGCTGCTCGTGGACGTCCCGCCGCTCGTCATCGGCTTCGGTGTGCTCGGCGTGCACTACGCCACGTACATGTCGGAGGTGTACCGGGCCGGCATCGAGGCGGTGCCGCGCGGCCAGTGGGAGGCGGCCACCGCGCTGAACCTGCCCAAGGGGCGCACCTGGCGCGCCGTCATCCTCCCGCAGGCGATCCGGAACACGCTGCCCGGGCTGGGCAACTACGCGATCTCCATGTTCAAGGAGACGCCGTACCTCTTCGCCATCACGGTCGTGGAGATGTACCAGGCAGCCCAGCAGTACGGCGCCCTGAACTTCTCCTACATCGAGCCGCTGACCCTGGTCGGGGTGCTCTTCCTGCTGGTGAGCTACCCGACGTCGCTGCTCGTCCGCCGGATGGAGACGCGCCTTGCCTGACCCGACGACCACGACCTCCACTGGGAGCCAGAACATGAGCAACGCCTCGAACGGCGCCCCCGCCATCGAGTTCCGCGACGTCACCAAGCGCTTCGGCGACAACGTGGTGCTCGACGGACTGAACTTCTCGGTCGCGCAGGGCGACCGCGTGACCCTGATCGGACCGTCCGGCTCCGGCAAGACGACGATCCTGCGCCTGCTGATGACCCTCGAGGAGGCGAACGGCGGGCTCATCCTCATCGACGGCGACCCCTACACGCACGAGTACAAGGGCGACAAGTGGGTCGAGATCTCGGAGAAGCGGCGCCGCGTCGTGCGCAACCGGGTGGGGATGGTCTTCCAGCAGTTCAACCTGTTCCCCAACATGACCGTGCTGGAGAACATCATCGAGGCGCCGGTCCACGTGCTCGGCAAGAGCAAGGCCGAGGCCGTCCAGCGGGCGGAAGAGCTGCTCGAGCAGGTCGGCATGACCGACAAGCGGGACTTCAAGACGAACCAGCTCTCGGGTGGTCAGCAGCAGCGCGTCGCCATCGCGCGGGCCCTCGCCATGGACCCGGAGATCCTGCTGCTCGACGAGGTGACCTCGGCGCTCGACCCGGAGATCGTGGCCGACGTGCTCGGCGTGCTCCGCGAGATCGCCCGCACCACGGACATCACGATGCTGCTCGTGACCCACGAGATGCAGTTCGCCCGCGACGTCTCCAACCGCGTGCTGATGTTCGACCACGGCAAGATCGTCGAGGAGGCCGACCCCGAGACGATGTTCACGAACCCCAGGCACGAGCGCACCCAGGAGTTCCTCAAGGCCGTGCTCGGGAACTGACCCTCCCGGGCCCCGAACAGGCGGTTGCTCCCGTTCTCACGCGTCACGGCGCGTCAGAGCGGGAGCAACCGCCTGTTCGGCGTCTCGGGGCCCCGGTGTCAGGACGCCGGGGTGGGGGTCGGCGTCGCGGCGGGGGCCTGCTCGGCGTCGGGGACGGTGCCCCCGGTCCCCGTCCCCGTCCCGGCGCCGGTGTCCGTGCCGGTGTCGGTGCCGCCGTCGGACGAGTCGGACCCGTCACCGGCGCCCTCCGCCGGCTCGTCGGTGTCGGTGCCGCCCGTGGGCTCGTCGGTCGGGGCGTCGGTCTCGGTGCCGTCCGTCGGCTCGTCGGTCGGCTGGTCCGTGGACCCGTCGGTCGGCTCGTCGGTCGGCCGGTCCGTGGTCCCGTCGGTGGTGCCGGTGGTGGACTCGTCGGACCCCCGGTCGCCGGTGCCCGTGTCGGAGTCGTCCCCGGGCACGTTCGTCGGGTCCTCGGCGGGGCTGGTCGGGGTGGGCACGGTGGTCGAGTCGTCGGAGCCGTTCGAGGTGCGGCTGATGCTGGTGCCGGACCCCTCCTGACCGCGCACCGCGTCGGACAGCGGCTTGCCGATGACGAGCTCGACGACCAGCACCACGCCCATGACGACGACGAACAGGGCCGCCGCCGACAGGGCCAGCACCTTCTTCGTGCCGTGCTTCTCCACGAAGCGCAGCCAGGCGTTGCGCGGCTCCGGCTCCTCGCCGTCGGGCGCGTCGTCGCCGTCGGCCGTCCCGCCGTCGGGCCCCGCGCCGCCGTCGGCCGCGAGACCGGTGCCGACAGCGCCCACCGGCCCGAGGGGGCGGGTCTCCCCGAGCTCCTGCGTCGGGTCGAGCGGCGCGGTGGCGTCGAGCGGCTCCGTCCCGGGGACGGTGCCGTCGGCCAGGGTGTCCGCGGTGTCCGCGGCGTCCGACGTGCTGACCACGGTGCCGCGCGCCGTCGTGGCGGTGCCG
This sequence comes from Isoptericola sp. NPDC056618, assembly GCF_042792715.1. Lineage (NCBI taxonomy): Bacteria > Bacillati > Actinomycetota > Actinomycetes > Micrococcales > Promicromonosporaceae > Isoptericola > Isoptericola sp. NPDC056618. Next base: position 95,404 of record NZ_JBHTVZ010000019.1, read on the forward strand.
CTGACGCGCATCGCGGCGGTGCGCGAGCGCCCGGCGCCGGGGCCGGTGCGCGCCACCACCTTGGTGACGACGGGCTTGAGCTGCTCGTGCGTCTTCTCGATCGAGCGCGTGTAGAGGAAGTTGCCGATGACCGTGATGACGCTCGCGAGGCCGGCGCCGATGATCGTCCCGGCCACGCCGAAGAAGGACATCAGCACCGTGGCGCTGACGGCGGCGAGAGCGCTTGCGACCACCTGGGTGAGCGAGAGCCGGGTCTTGGCGGGGGCGTCCTTCGCGTCGTCGTGCGGGCCGTCGACGGGGTCGCCCGGGGCGGAGGTGCGGGGGGAGGAGGTCACGGAGCGTCGGGTCCAGGTCGGGGTCGTCTGTCCGACGCCCGCCGCACCCGCCGGCACGAGGGCCGCGCGCCGCGGGCTCCGGCGTCTGCCGCGGGCGTCCCCAGCAGCCTAGGCCGGGCGTGTGCAGGTCGCAGCGGGCCGTCGTGACCCGCCCCGAGAGGAAGCGCGAAGATCCTGTGTCTCCGCACGTCGTGGGTGTGACGGTGGCCCCGTTCCGCGTCGGAACGG
>NZ_JBHTVZ010000020.1:0-90762 GCF_042792715.1 Isoptericola sp. NPDC056618
CTGGGGCGGGTGGGGCGACGCCGCACCGGCGCCCGCCGCGTCGGGGGGCCCCACGACGGGCCGCGGGCCCGCGGCGGCGGACCCGAGCCCCTTCGGACGTTCGGGCGGGCTCCCGTCAGAACGCGGCGAGGTGCTCCGCGAGGTACGCGGTGACCTTGGCGAGCGCCACGCGCTCCTGCGCCATGGTGTCGCGGTGGCGGATCGTCACGGCGTCGTCGTCGAGGGTGTCGAAGTCGACGGTGACGCAGAACGGCGTGCCGATCTCGTCCTGGCGGCGGTAGCGGCGGCCGATGGCGCCGGCGTCGTCGAAGTCGACGTTCCAGTTCTGGCGCAGCTCCGCGGCGAGGTCGCGGGCCTTGGGCGACAGGGCCTCGTTGCGGCTCAGCGGCAGGACGGCGGCCTTGACGGGCGCGAGGCGCGGGTCGAGGCGCAGCACGGTGCGCTTGTCGACGCCGCCCTTGGTGTTGGGCGCCTCGTCCTCGGCGTACGCCTCGACGAGGAACGCCATGAGGGAACGGGTCAGGCCCGCGGCCGGCTCGATGACGTACGGCAGCCAACGCTCGTTCGTGGACTGGTCGAAGAACGACAGGTCCTTGCCGGAGTGCTCCGAGTGGGTCTTGAGGTCGAAGTCGGTGCGGTTCGCGATGCCCTCGAGCTCGCCCCACTCGCTGCCGGTGAAGCCGAAGCGGTACTCGATGTCCACCGTTCGGGTGGAGTAGTGCGAGAGCTTCTCGGCCGGGTGCTCGTACAGACGCAGGTTCTCCGGGTCGATGCCCAGGTCCGTGTACCAGGACATGCGCGTGTCGATCCAGTACTGGTGCCACTCTGCGTCGGTGCCCGGCGCGACGAAGAACTCCATCTCCATCTGCTCGAACTCGCGCGTGCGGAAGATGAAGTTGCCCGGCGTGATCTCGTTGCGGAACGACTTGCCGATCTGCGCGATGCCGAACGGCGGCTTCTTGCGCGACGCCGCGGCCACGTTGGAGAAGTTCACGAAGATGCCCTGCGCCGTCTCCGGGCGCAGGTAGTGCACGCCGGACTCGTCCTCGACGGGGCCGAGGTACGTCTTGAGCATCATGTTGAAGTCGCGGGGCTCGGTCCACTGACCGCGGGTGCCGCAGTTCGGGCAGGCGATCTCGGCGAGGCCGCCCTCGGGGGCGCGGCCCTTCTTCTCCTCGAACTCCTCGATCATGTGGTCCTCGCGGAACCGCTTGTGGCACGAGAGGCACTCGGTCAGCGGGTCGTTGAACGCGCCGAGGTGGCCGGACGCGTGCCACACCGGGGTGGGCAGGATGACGGCGGAGTCGAGGCCCACGACGTCGTCGCGGCGCGTCATCGCGCGCCACCACTGCTGCTTGATGTTCTCCTTCAGCTCCACGCCGAGGGGTCCGTAGTCCCACGCGGAGCGCGTGCCGCCGTAGATCTCGCCGGACTGGAACACGAAACCTCGCCGCTTGGCGAGGGAGACGACGGCGTCGAGCTTGGCGCTGGGGGACGGTGCTGCCACGGATCACTCCTGGGTGTCGGGCCGCCACGTGGCTCGTGGGGCCGGTGCGGGGAACGCCGCCCGGTCGGCACGTCGGGGCCCGACGTCGACCGGCTGCGGTGGCCCCAGCCTACCGGGGCCGCTCGCCGACCCCGGGCAGGTCTCAGGCCCCCGCCTCGTCCACGGAGCGCGGCGGCGCACCCGGACCGGCGGCGACCATCCCGGCCGGCACCAGCCACGCGGTGCACTCGGCCACGAACCGGCCCGCGAGCACCCCCGGGTCCCGGGCCCACACCTCCCTCGCCTCCTCGGCGCCGCACGTCATGACCGCGAACCCGCGCACCCGCTCGTCGGCCCCGTCGGCCGGTCCCGCCGCGAGCAGCAGGCCGAGCGCGTGCAGGTCGGCGACGGCGGCCAGGTGGGCGTCCTGCACCTGCAGCTCCTCGTCCGCGGGCAGCGGCGCCCAGTCGTCCGGGCGCACCAGCCGGACCAGCACCAGCTCGTCGAACCGCATCAGGTCCCCCGCCCCGGCCGCCTCGGCGCGGCCCCTGCCGTCAGGGTACGGCGCGACCTCGAGTTGACAACCGTTCTCAACTTCCTGAGAATCGTTCTCATGCTTCGCCGACGCGCGGCTCTCGCCGCCCTGCCCGTCCTCGCCCTGCCCGCCGTGCTCGCGGGCTGCTCCACCGACGACGGCGCCGCCGACGGCACGCTCGAGGTGCTGGCGTCGTTCTACCCGCTGCAGTACGTGGCCGAGCAGGTGGGCGGCGACCTCGTCACGGTCTCCAACCTCACCCCGCCCGCCGCGGAGCCGCACGACCTCGAGCTCTCGCCCGCCCAGGTGCGGGAGATCGGCACGGCGGACCTCGTCGTGTACTCCTCCGGCTTCCAGACGGCGGTCGACGAGGCCGTCGAGACGCAGGCGCCGGAGCACGTCGTCGACACCAGCGACGTCGTGACGCTCGAGAACCACCCTGGCACGCCGACCGACGAGGACGCCGCGGCCGACCATCTCGAGGAGGAGCTGGACGAGCACGCCGACGAGGGCGGCGACGGGCACGACCACGCCGCCGAGGGCGCCATGGACCCGCACTTCTGGCTCGACCCGACGCGGGTGATCGACGTCGGCCACGCCGTCGCCGCGTCGCTCGGCGAGGCGGACCCGGAGCACGCCGCCACGTACGCCGAGAACGCCCGCGCCCTGGAGACGTCGCTCAAGGACCTGGACGGCGAGTTCGAGGCCGGCCTGCAGGAGTGCGCGTCGCGCACGCTCGTCACGTCGCACGAGGCGTTCGGCTACCTCGCGGAGCGCTACGACCTGCAGCAGGTGGGCATCGTCGGCCTCGACCCGGAGGCGGAGCCCTCCCCCGCGCGCCTGCGCGAGGTCGGTGCCATCGTCGAGGAGAACGACGTCAGCACGATCTTCACCGAGACGCTGACCAGCCCCAAGGTGGCCGAGACGCTGGCGAACGACATCGGCGTCACGACCGCCGTCCTCGACCCGCTCGAGGGGATGTCGAAGGACGCGGCCGAGGCCGGGGACGACTACGTCTCGGTCATGCAGGACAACCTGGCCGCGCTCACCGAAGGGCTGCAGTGCTCATGACCACGCTCGCCACCGATTCCCCGGGCGCCGCGACTCCCCCGCCGCCGCGCGACGCCGCCGTCCCCGCGATCGAGGCCCGCGACGTGCACGTGCGCCTCGGCGCCAGCCCGGTGCTGCGCGGCGTGGACCTCACGGTCCGGCGCGGCGAGGTCGTCGCCCTGCTGGGGGCGAACGGCTCCGGCAAGTCGACGCTGGTGCGCACCCTGGTCGGCGTCCTGCCGACGACGGCGGGCAGCGTGCACCTCTTCGGCCACGCGCTCGGCGACGACGTGCCCTGGTCCCGCGTCGGGTACGTCCCGCAGCGGGTCAGCGCGGCCGCCGGCGTCCCGTCCACGGCCGCGGAGGTCGTGGCCTCGGGCCTGCTGCACGGCCGGCGCCTGCGGCTGCCGCGCGGCTGGCGCGCCCAGGTGCACGAGGCCCTCGACCTGGTCGGCCTCGCCGACCGCGCCCGCTACGCCACGCACCAGCTCTCCGGCGGCCAGCAGCAGCGCGTGCTCATCGCCCGCGCGCTGGTCCGCAAGCCCGAGCTGCTCGTGCTCGACGAGCCCGTCGCGGGCGTCGACCGGCCCAGCCAGGAGGCCTTCGCCGCCACCATGACGAGGCTCGTGGCCGACGGCATGACCGTGCTGGTCGTCCTGCACGAGCTCGGCGAGCTCGCGCCGCTCGTGCAGCGCTGCGTCGTGCTGCGGCACGGCCGCGTGGTGCACGACGGCGCCCCGCCGACGCCGCAGCCCGGCCACGGCGGCGAGGCCCACGACCACGTGCACCCGCACGCGCACCCCCGCACCGTGCAGCACCCCGAGAACGTGCGCCTGGCGGAGGGGCCCTTCGACCGGCCCGACGACACCGAGGACGAGGTGGCACCGTGAGCGGCCTGTGGGAGATGGTCACCGACCCGTTCATGCAGCGCGCGCTCGTCGCGGCCCTGCTGGTCGGCGTCAGTGCGCCCGTCGTCGGCACCTACCTGGTGCAGAAGCGCCTCGCCCTGCTGGGCGACGGCATCGGGCACGTCGCGCTCACCGGCGTCGCGCTCGGATGGCTGGTCGGCGCGGCGATGGGCCTGGTGCCCGACGACGTCCTCGCCGTCCCCGGCGCGGTGGTCGCCGCCGTCGCGGGCTCCGTCCTCATCGAGGTGGTGCGCCGCCGCGGCCGCACGTCGGGCGACCTGGCGCTCGCCATCCTGTTCTACGGCGGCATCGCGGGCGGCGTGCTGCTCATCGGCCTCGCCGGCGGCTCGTCCGGCAGCCTCATGGCGTACCTGTTCGGCTCCATCTCGTCGGTCACGCTGTCCGACGTCTGGGTCACCGTGGCCCTGTGCGGCCTCATCCTGCTCATCGGCCTCGGGCTGCGTGCGGCCCTGTTCTCGGTGAGCCACGACGAGGAGTTCGCCCAGTCCTCGGGGCTGCCCGTCTGGGCCCTGAACATGGCGGTGGCCGTCCTCGCCGCGCTGACCGTGACCGTCGCGATGCGGGTCGTCGGGCTGCTGCTCGTCTCGGCGCTGATGATCGTGCCGGTCGCGATCGGCCAGCTCGTGACCCGGTCGTTCCGCCGCACGATGCTGGTCGCGTCCGTCGTCGGCGTGGCCGTGTGCGTGACCGGGCTGTCCATCACCTACTGGCACAACGTCTCGCCCGGCGCGCTCATCGTCGTGCTGGCGATCGGCGTCTACGCGGTGGTCGCGGCGCTGCACCCGGTCCTCGCCCGGCGCCAGGCCCCCGTCGACCCGCACCCCGACATCCCCGACGACGTCACCGTCTCCCCGGCCGGAGCCGGCCGGGCCGCCCCTCAGGAGGAGTGCACGCCGTGAACGACACGACCCCGACCGTCCGCACCGCCGCGCCGCCGCGGATGACGCGGCAGCGGGCGGCCGTCGCGGACGCCCTCGGCGACACCGACGAGTTCCGCAGCGCGCAGCAGCTGCACGAGCTGCTGCGCGCCCGCGGTGACGCCGTCGGGCTCGCCACCGTCTACCGGACGCTGCAGGCCCTGGCCGACGGCGGCGACGTCGACGTCCTGCGCAGCGAGGACGGCGAGAGCCTGTACCGCCGCTGCGCCCGCCGCGAGCACCACCACCACCTGGTGTGCCGGTCGTGCGGCCGCGCGGTCGAGATCGACGGACCGACGGTCGAGCAGTGGGCCGCGTCGGTCGGCGCTGCGCACGGCTTCGCCGACATCGAGCACACCGTGGAGCTGTGGGGCACCTGCTCCACCTGCCGGGCGCCGGACGACCGGTCGAATTAGGACAGCCATACCTCAGTCGGGCACAATGTTCCCGTGCACCTGACCGCTCCCGCGCTCGCCGCGGCCGCCGAGGAAGCCACCGGCGTCTTCACGATCGCCGGGGTGCCGTTCTGGGTCGTGTACGCGGCGGCGTTCGGGATCGTGCTCGTCCGCGCGCAGGCCACCTACTGGGCCGGGCGCGGCGTGGCCCGCGGCACGGCCCGCGGGCGGGTCGCGGACGCGCTGGCCCGCCCGGGCGCGGCGGCCGTCATCGAGCGCGTGAACCGCTGGGGCCCGCCCGCGGTGACCCTGTCGTTCTTCACGGTCGGGGTGCAGACCCTCGTCAACCTCGCCGCGGGCTACCTCCGCATGCCCTTCGGGCGCTACCTCGCGGCCCTGCTCGCCGGCTGCGCCGTGTGGGCCGGCATCTGGACGACGATCGGCACCGCCGCTGTCAACGCGGCGATCGCCGTGGGCCTGCGCCACCCCGTCACGCTCGTCGCGGTCGGCCTCGGCGCGGTGGCCCTGGTCTCCTGGGCGGTCTACCGGCTGACCCGTCGGAGCGCCGCCGACCAGACGGTCGCCCCCGCGACCGAGGACGCGTCGTGAGCGCGACGACCGCTGCCGTCACCCCCGCCGCCCGGCCCGCGTCGGCTCTCGTCGCCCGCCGAGCCCGCGGCCGTCTGCTGCTGATCGTGGCCGCCCTCGTGGTGCTCGCCCTCGTCGTGCTGGCGAGCCTCGCGCTGGGCGTGCGCGACATCGACGTCGCGACCGTCTGGCAGGCGCTCACCCACCCGGTCGCGGGGAACGTCGACCACGACGTCGTGCGGGACCAACGCGTACCACGGACGCTGATCGGGCTCGCCGCCGGCGCGGCGCTCGGCATCGCGGGCACCCTCGTGCAGGGCGTCACGCGCAACCCCATCGCTGACCCGGGCCTGCTCGGCCTCAACTCGGGGGCGTCGCTCGCCGTCGTGATCGCCGTGTCGATGCTGGGCGTGGCGTCCCCGCTCGGGTTCGTCTGGTTCGCGTTCGCGGGCACCGCCGCCGCCGCGCTGCTGGTCTTCTCCATCGGCGCCGGGCAGCCGGTCAAGCTCGCTCTCGTCGGCGCGACCGTCACCGCGCTCATCACGCCCCTGATCACCCTGGTGCTGCTGCGCGACCCCGAGGCCTTCAACATGTACCGCTTCTGGGCGGTGGGCTCCCTCACGGGGCGCGGCACCGAGACGCTGTCGGTCCTGTGGCCCTTCGTCGTCGTCGGCATCGTGCTCGCGGGGGCGCTCGCGCACCGGCTCTCCATGCTCGCGCTCGGCGACGACGTCGCCTCCGCGCTCGGTCAGCGCGTCGGGGTGACCCGCGGCCTCACGGCGGTCGCCGTCATCCTGCTCGCCGGCACGGCGACGGCGCTGGCCGGTCCGATCGCCCTCGTCGGGCTGGCGGTGCCGCACGCCGCCCGCCGCCTGGTCGGCACGGACTACCGCTGGATCGTGCCGCTGACGGCCGTCCTCGGCCCCGTCATGCTGCTGGGGGCCGACGTCATCGGGCGGCTCGTGCTGCCGCACTCCGAGCTCGAGGCCGGCGTCGTCGCCGCCGCGATCGGCGCCCCCGTGCTCGTGGCCGTGGCCCGCGGCCGGACCGTGGCAGGGGTGTGAGATGACCGCCGAGCTCGCCGCCCGCTCCGCGGACCACGACGCCCCCGACGCCCCCGCCGACCCCGTCGTCGCGCTGCGCCGCCGTCGCCGGCGGCGGCTCACCCTCGTGGTCGCGTCGCTCCTCGTCCTGCTCGTGGCGTTCGCGACCCTCGCCCTGACGCTCGGTGAGGCCTCGCTCGCGCCCGGCCGCGCCCTGGCGGCGCTGTTCGGCGTCGGCTCGGACGGCGACCTGTTCGTCGTGCAGCGCCTGCGGCTGCCCCGCATCGAGACGGCGGTCCTCGCGGGCGCGTCCTTCGGGCTGGCGGGCGCCATGTTCCAGACGACGCTGCGCAACCCGCTGGCCAGCCCCGACATCCTCGGCATCGCGAGCGGCGCCAGCCTCGGGGCCGTCACGGCGATGCTCGTCCTCGGCCTCACCGGGCTCGCCGTGTCCGGGGCGGCGTTCGTCGGCGCCCTGCTCGTCGCGCTCGCCATCTGGCTGTTCGCATGGCGCCAGGGCCTGCACTCGATCCGCTTCGTCCTGGTGGGCGTCGGCTTCGCCTACCTGTGCTCGTCGCTGCTCGCCTGGCTGCTGGCGAGCGTCGAGATCCGCGCCGCCCAGTCCGCGCTCGTGTGGACGGTCGGGAGCGTGGCCGACGTGCGCGGCGCGGACCTCGTGACGTTCGCCGCGGCCGCCCTGGTGCTCGGCGCCGGGATCGCCGCCGTCTCGCGGTGGCAGGGACCGCTCGCGCTCGGCGACGACAACGCGCGCGCCCTCGGCGTCCCTGTCGACGCCGCCCGCGTGACGTCGCTGCTGCTGGCCGTCGGCCTGGTGGGGGTCGCGACGTCGTTCGTCGGCCCGCTCGCCTTCGTGGCCCTCGTGGCCCCCGCGATCGCGCGCCGCCTGCTGTCCGACGGCGGGGCCGCGCTCGCCGTCTCGGTGCTCACGGGCGCCGTCCTCGTGCTCGCGGCCGACGTCGTGGGCCAGCACCTGCTGTTCGGACTCGAGGCGCCCACAGGCATCGTGACCGGCCTCATCGGCGCCCCCTACCTGCTGTGGCTCCTGGCCACCGACCGAAGGAAGAGGCTCGCATGACCGACGTGCACCGGCACCCCGCGCCGCCCGCGCGTCCCGACGCGACGCCGGGCCCGTCCCTCGGCACGACGGGGACGGCGGCTCGGGACGTCACGCTGCGCGCCCACGGCGTGAGCCTCGGCTACGACGGGCGCCGCGTGATCGACGGTCTCGACCTGGAGCTCCCCGCCGGCCGCGTGACGGCGATCGTGGGTCCCAACGCCTGCGGAAAGTCGACGCTGCTGCGCGGCCTGGCCCGGCTGCACCCGCTCGACGGCGGCCGCGTGACGCTGGGGGGCGAGGACGTCGGCGGGCTGTCGCGCAAGGAGCTGGCGAAGCGGGTCGGCGTGCTGCCGCAGTCGTCGATCGCTCCGGACGGCGTCCGCGTCGCGGAGCTCGTGGGCCGCGGCCGGTACCCCCACCAGGGCTGGTTCGGCCGGCACAGCTCCACCGACGACGGCGCGGTGCTGCGCGCCCTCGAGGCCACCGGGGTCGCCGACCTCGCCGACCGGCCCGTCGCCGAGCTGTCGGGGGGCCAGCGCCAGCGCGTGTGGATCGCGATGGTGCTGGCGCAGGAGACCGACGTCGTGCTGCTCGACGAGCCCACGACCTACCTCGACCTCGCCCACCAGGTGGATCTGCTCGACCTGCTGACCGAGCTGAACCGCACCCGCGGCACCACGGTCGTCATGGTGCTGCACGAGCTCAACCTCGCCGCCCGGTACGCCGACCACCTCGTGGTGATGAGCGCCGGGCAGGTCGTGGCCGAGGGGCGCCCCGGCGACGTCCTCACCGCCGCCTCGGTGCGTGCGGCGTTCGGTCTGCGGGCGCAGGTCGTGCCGGACCCGGTGTCGGGAACACCACTCGTCGTCCCCCTCGGACGGACGCACGACGGCACCCCGGGATAGGTTAGGCTCGCCTCACCTACTGTTCCTCTCGCGCCGCCGGCGCGAGCACACCGAGGAGAACCCGTGCGTCTTCGCCGACCTCTCACCGCTGCCGCCGCCCTCGCGGCGACGGCCGCCCTGACCCTCGCCGGCTGCGCGTCCGACGACGCCCCGGAGAGCGACCAGTCGGCCGCCTCGGGCAACGTCCGGTCCGAGCCCACCGACGAGTTCCCGATCACGATCGAGCACGCGCTCGGCGAGACGGTGATCGAGAAGGCGCCGCAGCGCGTCGCCACCTGGGGCTGGGGCTCCACCGAGGCCGCCATCGCGGCGGGCGTCTACCCGGTCGCGGTCGCCGAGCAGATCTACACCGTCGGCGAGGACGCGCTGCTGCCATGGGTCGAGGACGCCTACGACGAGGAGGGCGTCGACAAGCCCGCCGTCCTGTCCGACCCCGAGGGCGGCGCGACGGTGCCCTACGAGGAGTTCGTCGAGGCGAAGCCCGACCTCATCGTGGCGCCCTACTCCGGGCTCACCCAGGAGCAGTACGACGTGCTGAGCGACATCGCCCCCGTCGTCGCCTACCCGGACGCCCCGTGGACCACGACGTGGCAGGACACGATCACGCTCACTGCCCAGGCGCTCGGCCGCACCGACGCGGGCGACCAGATCCTCGGCGACATCGACGACTTCGTCGCCGAGAAGGCTGCCGAGCACCCCGAGTTCAACGGCAAGACGTTCGCGGCGATCTACGACGACCCGACGAAGGGCATCGTCTCCGTGTACACGCCGAACGACCCGCGGACCGTGTTCCTCGAGGGCCTGGGCGTGAAGAACGCGCCCTCGGTCACGGAGCTCGACACGTCGAACGGCAGCTTCTACTACGACCTGTCCTACGAGGAGCTCGACAAGCTCGACTCGGACTTCGTCATCTCCTACTCGGCCAGCGAGGAGGCGGCCCAGGCCTTCGACGAGAACAAGGACCTCCAGGCGATCCCCGCGGTCAAGGCCGGGAAGGTCGTGAAGGTCGTCGGCACCGCGGAGGTGTCGGCCGTGTCGCCCCCCACCGCCCTGTCGGTGTACTGGGAGAAGGGCCTGCCGGCCCTCGTCGACTCCATGGCCGAGGTGCTCGGCGACTGACCGCCGGCTCGCCATCCACGAACCCCCGTCCGGTCCTCGCGACCGGGCGGGGGTTCGTGCTGAGATCAGTCGGCGTCGGGGGTGTCGACGGCACCGCCGTAGCGACGGTCGCGGCGGGCGTACTCCTCCACCGCGCGCCAGAGGTGCCGCCGGTCGACGTCGGGCCACGGCTCCGGCAGGAAGACCATCTCCGCGTACGCCGCCTGCCAGATCATGAAGTTCGAGGTGCGCTGCTCCCCCGACGAGCGCAGGAACAGGTCGACGTCCGGCAGGTCCGGCTCGTCGAGGTACTTCTGGATCGTCTTCTCGGAGACGCGCGCCGGGTTGAGCTTCCCGGCGGCGGCGTCACGGGCGATCGCCGCCGCAGCGTCCGCGATCTCCGCCCGCCCGCCGTAGTTGACGCACATCGTCAGGGTGCAGCGGTCGTTCTCCTTGGTCATCTCCTCGGCGACCTGCAGCTCCTTGATCACCGACCCCCACAGCCTGGGCCGACGCCCCGCCCAGCGGATGCGCACGCCCCACGACGACATCTCGTCGCGACGCCGGCGGATGACGTCGCGGTTGAAGTTCATGAGGAACTTGACCTCGTCCGGCGACCGCTTCCAGTTCTCGGTGCTGAACGCGTACGCGGAGACGTGCTTCACGCCGATCTGCACCGCGCCGGCCACGACGTCGAGCAGCGACTTCTCCCCCTGCTTGTGCCCCTCCACCCGCGGCAGCCCGCGCGCGTTGGCCCACCTGCCGTTGCCGTCCATGACGATCGCCACGTGGTTCGGCACGAACTGCTTCGGGATGTTCGGCGGCGTCGCGCCCGAGGGGTGCGGGTAGGGCTCGGCGTACTCGCCGGACGAACGGGGCATCAGGCCTCTCTCTCGATCAGTGCGCGGGGTCAGGCACGCAGGGTCAGGCGCGCTCGATCATGCGCAGCGAGCGCAGCGTGCGCTCCAGGTAGTACTGGGAGTAGGCGGCGACGAGGCCCGAGGCCTCGGTGCGGTGGCGCGCCTCGGAGGCGTCCGCCGTCTCCCAGTCCCCGCCGAGCAGGGCGCCGAGCAGCGCAAACGTCTCCGGCGCGGGGGCGGTGGAGCCGGGCGGGCGGCAGCGGGAGCACACGGCCCCGCCCTGGCCCACGGAGAACGCGTGGTGGGGCCCCGGCTCGCCGCAGCGGGCGCAGTCGGTGAACGACGGCGCCCAGCCGGCCACGGCGAGCCCGCGCAGCAGGTACGAGTCGAGCACCAGCCCCGGCGCGTGGGCGCGCTCGGCGAGCGCCCGGAGCGCGCCGGCGAGCAGCCAGTACTGCTGGACGGCGGGCTCGTGCTCCGCGGCGACCAGGCGGTCGGCGGCCTCGAGCATCGCCGCGCCGGACGTGTACAGCGCGTAGTCCTCGCAGATCGCGCGGGCGTACGGCCCGATCGTCTCGACCTGCGTCACGGTGTCGAGGTTGCGGCCGGAGTGCAGCTGCACGTCCACGACCATGAACGGCTCCAGCCGGGCCCCGAAGCGCGACGACGTGCGCCGGACCCCGCGACCGACCCCTCGCACCTTGCCGTGCTCGCGGGTGAGGAACGTGACGATCCGGTCGGCCTCGCCCAGCTTGTGGGTGCGCAGCACGATCGCGTCGTCTCGGTACAGGGGCACGGGCTCATTCTCTCAGCCCCCACCCACGAAAGCTGTCAGGACCAGCGCCGTGGAGACACGACGCCGGTCCTGCCAGCTCGCGGGACGGGTCAGCCGCGGGCGGCGCGGTTCACAGCGGAGACGATCGCCTTGAGCGACGCCGTCGTGATGGACGGGTCGATGCCGACGCCCCACAGGACGTCGTCGCCCACCTGGCACTCGACGTAGGCCGCGGCGGTGGCGTCGCCGCCCTCCGACAGCGCGTGCTCCGCGTAGTCGAGCACCCGCACGTCCACGCCGACCTTCGAGATCGCGTCCACGAACGCCGCGAGAGGTCCGTTGCCGGTGCCCTCCAGCGTGTGCTCGACGCCCTGGTCCAGGACGTCGACGGCGAGCGCGGTCGCGCCGCCCTCGGCCGACGTCGACCGGGTCTCCCGCAGGCGCAGGCGGCCCCAGGGCTCGAGACCGCGGGCGTCGTGCTCCTCGACGGGCAGGTACTCGTCGCTGAACATCCGCCAGATGTCGGAGCCGGTGACCTCGCTGCCCTCGGTGTCGGTGTAGTGCTGCACCACGCCGGAGAACTCGATCTGCAGGCGGCGCGGCAGGTCCAGCGAGTGCTCGGTGGACAGCAGGTACGCGATGCCGCCCTTGCCGGACTGCGAGTTCACGCGGATCACGGCCTCGTACGACCGGCCCACGTCCTTCGGGTCGATCGGCAGGTACGGGACGCCCCAGGTGAGCTCGTCGACCGGCTTGCCCTCCGCCTCCGCGCGGGCGCCCATGTGCTCGAAGCCCTTCTTGATCGCGTCCTGGTGGGAGCCGGAGAACGCCGTGAAGACCAGGTCGCCCACGTACGGGTGCCGCTCGTGCACCGGGATCTGGTTGCAGTGCTCCACGGTGCGGCGGATGCCGTCGATGTCGGAGAAGTCGATCTGCGGGTCGACGCCCTGGCCGAACAGGTTCATGCCGAGCGTCACCAGGTCGACGTTGCCCGTGCGCTCACCGTTGCCGAACAGGCAGCCCTCGATGCGGTCGGCGCCGGCCTGGTAGCCGAGCTCGGCGGCGGCGACGGCCGTGCCGCGGTCGTTGTGCGGGTGCAGCGACAGCACGACGTGCTCCCGGAAGGCCAGGTTCCGGTTCATCCACTCGATCGAGTCGGCGTAGACGTTCGGGGTGGCCATCTCGACCGTCGCCGGCAGGTTGATGATCACCGGGCGCTCGGCCGTGGGCTCCAGCACCTCCAGCACCTCGTTGCAGATGCGGGCGGCGAACTCGAGCTCGGTCCCGGTGTACGACTCCGGCGAGTACTCGTAGTACACCGTCGTCTCGGGGATGGTCTCCTCGAGCTTGCGGCACAGGCGCGCGCCCTGCAGGGCGATGTCGACGATGCCGTCCATGTCGCTGCGGAAGACGACCTCGCGCTGCAGGATCGACGTCGAGTTGTAGATGTGCACGATCGCCTGCTTGGCGCCGCGGATGGCGTCGTAGGTGCGCTCGATGAGGTGGTCGCGGCACTGCGTCAGCACCTGGATGACCACGTCGTCGGGGATGCGGCCGGTGTCGATGAGCTGGCGCACGAAGTCGAAGTCCGTCTGCGACGCGGACGGGAAGCCGACCTCGATCTCCTTGTAGCCCATCTGCACGAGCAGGTCGAACATGCGGAGCTTGCGCTCGGCGTCCATCGGCTCGATCAGCGCCTGGTTGCCGTCGCGCAGGTCGACGGCGCACCAGCGGGGGGCCTTCGTGATGCGCTTGTCGGGCCAGGTCCGGTCCGGCAGGTCGACGACGATCTGCTCGTGGAACGGGAGGTAGCGCGTGTACGGCATCCCGGAGGGGCGCTGGGGGTTGGCGCCGGCGATGCCCTGGGGGTGATGGTTCTGCATGGTGTCGCGTCCTTCGGTGGGGGCTCGGTGACCCACGTCCCGGGTGGGGTCGTCGGTCATGACCAGTCGGCCGGCGCGCCACAACCTCCGCGACGGGGGTCCGGCCTTAGAGGGCCCCGCCGCGGCACCGAAGGAGAAGGCTCACCGTGCGCTGCACGCTGCCACCGTACACCTTCGTCAGGGCGTCGCCTGGGGCGTCCAGGATCCGACCGGACGCCCGCCTTGCCGCAGCGTATTGACCTAGCGCCGGGAGCGCAGCGCGGCGTCCACGGCGGGGTCCCCGAGGGCCCCGAGCCAGTCCAGCAGCGCCGGGTAGGTCGACGGGTTCGCGGCCACGTACGAGCGCAGGTGGGGTGCCTCCGCCGAGATCCGCGCGAGGTCCGCGAGCGGCGTCGACGGGTCCATCGCCTGGGCCACGGACCAGCCCGGCGCCTGCACGGGCGCCGTCTGTGCGGGTGCCGCCTGCACGGGCGGGAGCACCTGCGTGGAGTCCGGCGCCTGGGCGGCCCGCACGGGCGCGATCTGCTGGGTGGCGTCGAGCGGCCGCGGGTCGGGGCGTGTCGCGACCGGGGCGGCCTGGGGAGCCCTGCCCGCAGGCTCCGCCGCAGGAGCGACCGGGTACGCCCCGGTGCCGGACGACGGCGCGGCGGCCTCGGGGCGGCCCGCCGTCGCGGTCTCGGCCTGGGTCCGGGCCGGGGTCTCGGAGACGGCGTCGGACGCAGCGACCGACGGCGCGTCCTCCGACGGTCCGGACGGAGCCGGCTCGGGCGTCTCGGGCTCCGACGCGACGAGCGCGCGGACCGACGGCGGCACGAGCAGGACGGCGAGCGCGACGGCCGGCAGGCCGAACGCCACCAGCAGCTCCTCGACGTTGGACTGGGTGCCGAGGCCGGCGCGCGCGACGACGATCACCAGGCCCAGCACCACGACGACGCACGTGGCGCCGACGGCGGTGGCGTGCCCGGCGCGCGGGTCGCGCGCGAGCGCGCGCCGTGCGGCGACCGCCACCCCGACCATCAGCACGCCGACGACGAGCCTCAGGACGCGCCCCACGCTCACGCCGTCCGCCACGACCAGCAGCAGCGCGACGAGGGCGACGAACGCGGCGACCAGCGCGACGAGGCCCAGGGCCCGCAGCGCGACGGCCACCCAACGCGCCGCGCGGACGTCGTCGGGCTCGTCGGCCGTGGCCGCGGCGTCGTCGACGATGCGCCGCGCCGTGATCGCCGCGACCACCGGCAGGAGCAGGAGGCCGAGCCGCTGCTCGTGCACGCTCTCGAACCACGGGTCCACGTTGCCCCCGGCGAAGAGCACGAGCTCGAGCGCGACGGCGCCGCCCAGGGCCAGGAGCACGTAGCCGGAGGCGAGGTCGCCCGAGCGCAGGTACGTGCCGACCGTGAACCACAGCACGCCCAGCACCACGAGGGCGTTGAGGAGGCCGACGACGGACACGACCCACGGAGCGCCCTGCACGAGCGCCGCGACCGGGGTCGCGAGCGTGCCGAGCGCGACCACCCCGGCGACGACCGCCGGGGCGTGCGCCCATCGGGACGCGGCCGCGAGCGCGGCGCCCGCGAGGCCGACCGCGAGCCCCGCTCCGACCCCGCCCGCGGCGTCCGCCGGGGCGAGGGCGTCCAGCACCAGGTACACGACCGCGACGACCGCGTAGGGCACGCAGGCGAGCGCGACCGTGCGCCGCGAGGTCAGGACGTCCCACGACGACGGGCCGACTCCGCCGCGCCGCAGGTAGGGGGCGGCGATCGCCAGGAGCGCGAGGACGGTCGCGAGCACGATCTCGAGCCGGTCGCTGCCGCGGTGGGCGTGGTCCCACGGCAGCGGGAGGGCGACGAGCAGCGCGAACGCGGCCACCACGTCGCGCACGAGCTCGCGGACCGTCACACCGCCGAACGGTGAGCGCTCCTGCTCGGGTGCGTCGAGGGTGTCGGGATCGGTCATGCGTGCGTCTCCAGGGCTGGGCTCCGAGGGGGACCGGGTCGTCGTGCCCCCGCCCCCGTTTCTACCCGACGCCGGGGCTCTGCGTCGTCTCCCGCGCGGACGGGTCGGTCACACCGTCGCGACTCCCGCACGCCGTGCTCACGCACCGGCCCCACGACCTGCCCGGCTGCCGGTGGTGCCCGGTCAGATGCCGAGCTGGTACACGCCCCAGTACGCGAGCGTGCCCAGGAGGGCGAGCGACCCGGCCAGGGTGCACCAGAACGTCAGCACGGCGGGCCAACCGCGTGCCACGACGACGACGTCGGCCCCCGCCCGGCGCTCGGCGCGGGCGTCGGCCACCCGCCGGATCACCAGGGCGGCCGCGACGGCGGTCGCGACCCCGAGCAGGCGCACGACGATCCAGCCGCCCTGCACGACGAGGCCGTCGCGCTGGTAGTCGAGCGCGAGGCGCGCCACGGCCAGGAGGTACACGACGAGCGCGACCATCGTCGCCACCGACCCGACGCCGAGGCCGAGCAGCGACGACCGGAGACCGCGAGCGAGGCGCGGCGCGGCGACCGACGACCGGCGCAGGAGGGCGCGCCGCACCAGGGCGTGGACGCCCCACACCAGGGGGCCGACCAGCAGCAGGGCGGCACCCGCGATCACCGCGCCCACGACGATGTCCCCGTTGCCCCACCACCGCGGCTGCGGGACGGCCGAGGCGACGTAGAGCTGGTTGGGCGTGTCGCCGGCGACCCGGGGCGGCGCGTCGGCCGTGCCGGGCATGCCCTGGATCCAGGTGGCGACGTCGCGCGCGAAGTCGGGATGCAGGTGCATCCCGCCGTCGAGCGGCACGTTGATCCCGTGGTTGGCCCCGGCGTAGTAGCGCACCGTCACGGGGGCGTCGTCGCCGTTCACCGCGGTGTCGGCGATGACCTGCCGCGCGCCCTGCTCGACAGGCATCGACGGGTCGGCGGTGCCGTAGACCACGAGGACCGGGGCGGTCTGCTGCTCGAGCCACGGGCGCACGTCGAAGTCGGCGTACTCGAAGCCGCCGCCGGGCAGCTGCATCCCGACCGCGCGCGGGATGGCGCGGAACACCTGCTGGGGCACGCCGGTGTTGCGCAGGTAGCTGTCGACCGCGAACGCGGCCTGCTGCCGCGGCGGCACCACGGGCGCCGAGACGAGGACCGTGTACGCGATGGTCGGGTCCTCCGCCTGCATGACGGGCACGATCCAGGTGCCCTCCGACTCGCCGTAGACGCCGACCTGCTCGGGGTCGACGCCGTCGATCGTGCGCAGCAGGTCGACCGAGTGCTGGTAGTCCGCGGCCATCGCCACGTAGTCGCGGTCCCGGGTGGTGTACGTGTCCAGGCGCTTGTCCGGCACGAGGGTCACGACGCCCGCGCTCGCGAGTGCGCTGGCCGACTCGGTGAAGGCCTCCGTGGACTTGCCCGTGCCGGCGCCGTGCACGTAGACGACGCCGGGCCGGTCGGCCAGCAGCTCGCCGTCGTCGCCCAGCGGCTGGCGCAGGAGGCCGCCGACGACGGTGCCGTCGAGCGGGATCGTCACGGCCGTCTCCCGGACCTCGAACTCGCCGACCTCGCCGATGTCCGCGCCGGGGGCGACGCCGCCGATCGAGGTGTCGTCCGTCGCCGGGACGAGGTGGTCCGTGACCGGCACCGGGTCCCACTGCGGACCGGCCACGGCCCCGGTCAGTGCCAGACCCACCAGGATCGCCGCTGTCGTCGCAATAGTCCGGAACACCACGCAGCGATGCTACTCGGCGCCGTCCCCGCGCACGGCAAGGATTTCCCCCGCGACCTCGGGGGACGTCCCCCGCGAGGCCGGCGGACCCCGCCGCGGCGTCAGAACCCGAGGCGCTGCAGCTGCTTGGGGTCGCGCTGCCAGTCCTTGGCCACCTTGACGTGCAGGTCGAGGTACACGCGCGTGCCGAGCAGCTTCTCGATGCCCTTGCGGGCATTGGTGCCGACCTCGCGCAGCCGCGACCCGCCCTTGCCGATGACGATCGCCTTCTGGCTGTCGCGCTCCACGAACAGGTTGACGCGGACGTCCAGCAGCGGCGGCTTCCCCTTGTCTGGGTCGCCGCTGCCCTCACGCTCGAGGATCTCCTCGACGACGACGGCCAGCGAGTGCGGCAGCTCGTCGCGGACGCCCTCGAGCGCGGCCTCGCGCACCAGCTCGGCGACCATGACCTGCTCGGGCTCGTCGGTGAGCTCGCCGCCCGGGTAGAGCTCGGGCCCGGCGGGCAGGTGCGCCACGAGGACGTCGGTCAGCTCGTCCACCTGGTAGCCGTCTCGCGCGGACACGGGCACGATCGCCGACCAGTCCCGGTCGACCGACCGGGCGAGCTCGTCGACCGCCAGGAGGTGCTCGGCGAGACGCCCGCGGTCCACGAGGTCGGACTTCGTCACGACGGCGACGACGGGGACCGCCCGGCGGCCCTCCATCAGGGGGGCGAGCTGCGAGGCGATGTACCGGTCGCCGGGGCCGATCTTCTGGTCGGCCGGCAGGCAGAACGCGATGACGTCGACCTCACCGAGCGTGTCCTGCACGAGCGCGTTGAGCCGCTCGCCGAGGAGCGTGCGCGGGCGGTGCAGGCCCGGCGTGTCGACGAGCACGAGCTGCGCGTCGTCGCGGTGCACGATGCCGCGGATCGTGTGCCGCGTGGTCTGGGGCCGCGCGGACATGATCGCGACCTTCTCCCCCACCAACGCGTTGGTGAGCGTCGACTTGCCGACGTTGGGCCGCCCCACGAGACAGGCGAAGCCCGACCGGTGGGTGTCCGGCTCCTCGTGCGGGGTGACGACGGAGGGATGGTGGCGCTCGGAGGTCATGCGTGTGCTTCCTTCTGGTCTGGCGGCGTGGCGTGCTCGCCACCCGCTGCTGGGTCGTCCTCGTCGTGCGAGGAGGAGGTCGTGCGGCGCACCCGGAGCGTGGCGAGCTGCTTGCGGCGGCCCTCGACGCGGTCGGCCACGAGGTGCAGCCCCCCGACGTCGGCCGTCGCGCCCGTCAGCGGCACCTTGCCGAGGGCCTTGGCGATCAGGCCGCCCGCGGTGTCCACGTCGTCGTCGTCGAGCCGCAGGTCGAACAGCTCGCCGAGCTCGTCGACGGGCATCCGCGCGGAGACGAGGAACGTGCCGTCGCCCAGGTCCTCCGGCTCGAGCTCCGGGGC
The DNA here is from genome assembly GCF_042792715.1 of Isoptericola sp. NPDC056618. Taxonomy (NCBI): domain Bacteria; kingdom Bacillati; phylum Actinomycetota; class Actinomycetes; order Micrococcales; family Promicromonosporaceae; genus Isoptericola; species Isoptericola sp. NPDC056618. Next base: position 18,677 of record NZ_JBHTVZ010000020.1, read on the forward strand.
GGTGTCGTGCTCGTCGGTCAGCTCGCCGACGAGCTCCTCGATGACGTCCTCGACGGTGACGAGCCCGGCGATGCCCCCGTACTCGTCGACCACGACGGCGATGTGCGAACGGGAGGCCTGCATCTCGCGGAGCAGCTCGTCCGCGGGCTTCGACTCCGGCACGAAGACGGCGTCGCGGGCGACCTCGACCACCGGCCGCTCCGCGGCCGCGCGCTCGTTCTCGAGCACGCGGGCGACGTCCTTGAGGTAGGCGACGCCCAGGAGGTCGTCCACCTCCTCCCCGACGACGGGCACGCGCGAGTACCCCGAGCGGAGGAAGAGGCGCATCGCCTTGCGCAGCGGCGTCGCCGCCGTGACCGTCACCATGTCGGTGCGCGGCACCATGACCTCCCGGGTCAGCGTGCCGCCCAGCTCGACGACCGAGCGGATGAGCTCGCGCTCGGCGTCCTCGATTGCCTCGTTGTCCCGGACCCGCTCGGCGACCTCGCGCAGCGCGTCCTCGCCGGGGTCGTGCTCGCCGTCGCGCTCGGGGACGCGCCCCGCGGCGCGCTCCGAGGTCCGGTCCGTGAGCCAGGCCGCGGCGCGGTGCACGGCGGACAGCGGGCCGGCGAGCGCGAGGAGCACGGGCAGCGGCCGGCGCAGGCCGAGCGCACGCGGGCTGAGCCGCACGAAGACGACGCCCGCCACCAGGCCCACCACGCCGGCCACGAGCAGCACCTGCCACCAGGTGTCGAACCAGTCGGCGATCATCAGCGTCGCCGCCGCGAGCGCGACGGTCTCGGCGACCACCCGCACCAGCGCGAACGCCGCGACCGCCGCGGGCGGGTCGACGACGAGGCCCTGCACCGCGCGCAGCCGGGTCAACCGTGTCCGGCGGGCCGTGGCCGTGAGGTCCTCCGCCGTCTCCGCCTCGATCACCGCGTCCGCGACCGACGTGCGCGTGATCCGCAGCACCGCGGCCTCGCCGGCGGACAGCATCCCCGCCAGGGCCAGGGCGACCAGCGCCACGAGCGCCAGCAGCAGCTCCGGTCCGTCCATCAGGCCACCGTCCGGTCCGTCGTCGCGCTCACCGGCCGGCGAGGAAGGTGAGCAGGAGGCGGCGCTGCAGCGCGAACATCTCCTTCTCCTCCTCCGGCTCGGCGTGGTCGTATCCGAGCAGGTGCAGGATGCCGTGCGTGGTGAGCAGCAGCAGCTCCTCGGCCGTGGAGTGCCCGGCGACCTTCGCCTGCTGGGCCGCCACCTCCGGGCAGAGCACGACGTCGCCGAGCGTGCCCGGCGGCGTCTCCTCGCCCTCGCGTCCCGGCCGCAGCTCGTCCATGGGGAAGGAGAGCACGTCGGTGGGGCCCGGCTCGTCCATCCACTGCACGTGCAGCTCGGTCATCACGGTCGTGTCGACGAACATGATCGACAGCTCGCTGCGGGGGTGCACGTGCAGGGTGTCCAGCACGAACCGTCCGAGCGCGGCGAACTCCGCCTCGTCCACCTCGACCCCGGACTCGTTCGCGACCTCGATGCTCACCGGCGTGCCCCTCGCTCCTGCGGGCCGCGGCCCTGCCGTCCCTGACCCTGTCCCTGCCTGCCCTGGTCCGGGCGCGCCGTGGCGACGTCCCAGCGCGCGTACGCGTCGATGATGTCGCTCACCAGCCGGTGCCGCACGACGTCCGCCGAGGTCAGCCTGCAGAACTCGACGTCGTCGACGCCGGTGAGGATGTCCTCGACCACCCGAAGGCCCGACGTCGTCCCGCCGGGGAGGTCGACCTGCGTGGCGTCGCCCGTGATGACCATCGTGGAGCCGAACCCCAGGCGCGTGAGGAACATCTTCATCTGCTCGGCGGAGGTGTTCTGCGCCTCGTCAAGGATGATAAAAGAATCGTTCAAGCTTCTTCCGCGCATGTAGGCCAGCGGCGCCACCTCGATCGTGCCCGCCTCGATGAGCCGCGGGATGGCGTCAGGGTCCATCATGTCGTGCAGCGCGTCGTACAGCGGGCGCAGGTACGGGTCGATCTTGTCGCTCAGCGACCCCGGCAGGTAGCCGAGCTTCTCCCCCGCCTCGACGGCCGGGCGCGTGAGCACGATGCGGTTGACCCGCTTGGCCTGCAGCGCCTGCACGGCCTTGGCCATCGCGAGGTAGGTCTTGCCGGTGCCCGCCGGGCCGATGCCGAACGTGATCGTGTTGGCGTCGATCGCCTCGACGTAGCGCTTCTGCCCCACCGTCTTCGGGCGGATCGTGCGGCCGCGGTTGGAGAGGATGTTGAAGGTCAGGACCTCGGCCGGTCGCTGCACGGACGCCGCCGTGAGCATCTGCACCGACCGCGCCACCACCTCGGGCGTCAGCGGGGTGCCCGACTCCACCACCTCGACCAGCTCGTCGAGGAGGCGGGAGACCAGGGCCACGTCGCCGGCCGGGCCGCTGACGACGATCTCGTTGCCGCGGGCGTGCACGTCGACGCCGGGGAAGCCGTCCTCGACGGCCCGCAGCACGGAGTCCCTGCTGCCCAGCAGCGCCACCATCGGCACGTGCGGCGGCACCACGATGCGGTGCTCGGTGGACCGTTCGCCGTGCGCGCCGGACGCGCCGGGGGCGGTGTGGGGTGTCGATGTCATGGGCCGGCTGCCGCCGGGGCCCTCCTTCGGAAGACGGTGCGAGGGACGTGCGAGGAACGGCTGAGGACTCGAGTCTATCGAGCGGCCGTGGACGGGGCAGCCGAATTCAGGCGGGCGTCCACCCCAGCTGCGCGCCGGCGAGCACGTGGCCGTGCACGTGGAACACGCTCTGCCCGGCGCGCGGGCCGGAGTTGAAGACGAAGCGGTACTGGCCGTCCGCGAGGTCGCCGGCCACCCGGTCGGCCATGGCGACCACCTCGGCCAGCAGCTCGGGGTCCGCCTGGGCGAGCGTCGCGACGTCGCCGTGGTGCTCCCTCGGCACCACCAGCACGTGCACGGGCGCCTTCGGGTCGATGTCGCGGAACGCGATCACGCGGTCGGTGGTGGCGACCACGTCCGCCGGCAGGTCGCCGGCGACGATCTTGCAGAACAGGCAGTCGGTGCTGGGCGCGCTCGTCATGACCCGGACGTTACCGCGCGCCGGGACCGCCTGCCGTGATCGTGTGCCGTGGGTCCGGTCAGGCCCAGCGGCCGAGGCGCTCGCTGAGCAGCGCGACGGCGACCGGCCCCGCCGTCGAGGTGCGCAGCACGTGCGGCCCGAGCCGAGCGGTCACGGCGCCCGCGTCCTCGAACGCGGCGACCTCCGCGTCGGAGATCCCGCCCTCCGGGCCGACGACGACGAGCAGGGCCGGGGTCTCGACGGGCTCGGCCGCCGGCGCCGGGAGCGCGACGTCCGCGAGCGCCGTCGTGGCGTCCTCGTGCAGCACGACAGTGGCCCCGCCGCCGGCGACGACCTCGCGCACGCGCGCGGCGAGCTGACGGGAGGTGACGGGCTCCGCCACCGGCGGCAGGCAGGCGCGCCGCGCCTGCTTCACCGCGGACCGCACGGTCGCCACCCACTTGGCGCGCGACTTCGCCGCCCGCTGCCCGCGCCACACGACGACGGACCGGTCGGCCTGCCACGGCACCACCGCGTCGACGCCGACCTCGACCGCGGCCTCGACGGCCAGCTCGTCGCGGTCCCCCTTCGCCAGGGCCTGGACCAGGGTCAGCACGACGCCGGAGGCCGGCTCGGAGACGACCTCGTCGACGCGCAGCCGCACCTCGCCGTCCGCGACGGCGTCGACCACGCACCGCAGCCGGGTGCCCGCGCCGTCGACCACGTCCAGTCGCTCGCCCGGGCCGCGCCGCTGGACGACGCCCGCGTGCCGCCCCTCTGCGCCGTCCAGCACGTAGACGTCACCCGGGCCGAGCGCGCCCAGCGCACCGCCGTCGGCGAGGAAGACCGGCGCGCTCACGTCGTCCCGCCTGTCCGCGGGGCCCCCGGTGCAGCGCCCACGTCAGCGACCGCTCAGCTTGTCCCGGAGCCGCGAGAACACGCCCGGGTGGGCGGCGGAGAGGCGGGGCTCGGGCCGCTCCTCGCCGCGCAGCGTGGCCAGCGAGCGCAGCAGCTCGGTCTGCTCGTCGTCCAGGGCGGTCGGCACCTGGACCTCGACGTGCACGTTGAGGTCGCCGCGCCCCCCGGCGTGCAGGTGCCCGACGCCCAGGCCCTTGAGGGTGACGACCTGCCCCGGCTGGGTACCCGGCCGCAGGTCGATCTCCTGCTCGCCGTCCAGCGTCTCGAGGTCGAGCACGGTGCCGAGCGCGGCCGCCGTCATCGGCACCTGGAGGGTGCAGTGCAGGTCGTCGCCGCGGCGCACGAACGTGTCGTGCGGCTTCTCGCGGATCTCGACGTACAGGTCGCCGGCCGGGCCGCCGCCGGGGCCGACCTCGCCCTGCGCGGTGAGCTTGATGCGCGTGCCCGTGTCGACGCCGGCGGGCACGTTGACCGTCAGCGTGCGGCGCGAGCGCACCCGACCCTCGCCGGAGCAGTCGGCGCACGGCTCGGGGATGACGGTGCCGAAGCCCTGGCAGGCGGCGCACGGCGCGGTCGTCATGACCTGGCCGAGGAAGGAGCGCGCCACGCGCTGCACGTTGCCGCGCCCGTGGCAGACGTCGCAGGTCTTGAGGTCGGTGCCGGGCCGGCAGCCGTTGCCTCCGCAGGTGCCGCACACGACGGCGGTGTCGACCTGGAGCTCGCGCTTGGCGCCGAACGCCGCCTCGGCCAGGTCGATGTCCATCCGCACGAGGGCGTCCTGGCCGCGGCGGGCACGCGGCACGGGCCCGGCAGGCTGGCCGCCGCCCCCGAAGAACGTCTCGAAGATGTCCTGGAAGCCGAAGCCGTTGCCGAAGCCGGCGCCCGCGCCGCCCGACGGAGAGCTGGGGTCCACGCCCATGTCGTACTGCTGGCGCTTGTCCGGGTTGGACAGCACCTCGTAGGCGCGGGCGACGTCCTTGAAACGTTCCTCGCCGGCCTCGCCGGCGACGTCGGGGTGCAGCTCGCGGGCGAGCTTGCGGTACGACTTCTTGATCTGCTCGGCCGAGGCGTCGCGGGGGACGCCCAGGATCTCGTAGTAGTCGGTCACAGGTCTCTCTTCGGTGACGTGTCGGTGACGTGCACGGTCAGGTCGGCGGGTTCAAGGATGCCGCGGGGCGGTCAGCCGGGCAGCACCCGGGACAGGTAGCGGGCGACGGCGCGGACGGAGGCGATCGTGCCCGGATAGTCCATCCGGGTGGGACCGATGGACCCCAGGATCGCCACGGGGTCGCCGTCGCCGCCGTAGCCGGAGGCGACGACGGAGGTCTCGGCGAGGCCGTCGAGTCGGTTCTCGTGCCCGATGCGGACGCCGACCCCGCCGCCGACCCCGCCGCCGACCCGGGTGACCGGCTCGGCCGCCAGCTCCGTGAGGAGCCCGAGCAGCACGACCTGCTCCTCGAGCGCCTCCAGGACCGGGCTCAGCCCCTGCTCGAACCGCATGTCGGCCCGGGCGAGGTTGGCGGTGCCCGCGAGCACGATGCGGTCCTCGCGCTGCGCGCCGAGCGTGTCGACCACGAGGTCGGCGATGCCGCGGGCCAGGGGGGCCAGAGCGGCGTCCACCCCGGCCACCACGCGCGCGAAGGCGCCGGGCAGGTCCGCGAGCCCCTTGCCCGCCGCGGCGGCGTTGAGGCGGGCGCGCAGCTCGCTCAGCGTGCCCTCGTCGAGGGCGCCGGGGTCGGGCTCCGGCCCCGCCGGGGCGTCCACGGCGACGACCGCGGGCTCCGCACCAGGGCCCACGCCGACGTCGAGGAAGCGCTGCTCCACCCGGCCGGCGTCGCTGATCACCACGACCAGCAGCCGCGCGCCTCCCACGGGGACGAGCTCGAGGTGCCGGAGCCCCGCGAGCCGCAGCGACGGGTACTGGACCACGGCGACCTGCCCCGTGAGCTGGGCGATGAGGCGCCCGGCGCGTCCGAGCACGTCGTCCATGTCGATCGCCTCGGACAGGAACGTCTCGATCGCCCGGCGCTGCGGGCTGGTGAGCGGACGCACCTCCGCGAGCCGGTCGACGAAGAGGCGGTACCCCTTGTCGGTCGGGATACGACCGGCCGACGTGTGCGGCTGGGCGATGTACCCCGCCTCCTCCAGCGCCGCCATGTCGTTGCGGATCGTGGCGGGCGAGACCCCGAGGCCGTGCCGCTCCGTGAGCACGCGCGACCCCACGGGCTCGCGCGTGTGGACGTAGTCCTCCACGATCGCGCGGAGCACGGCCAGGCGACGTTCCTCGCTCACGGTCCTCCTCGGGTCGGGTCCTTAGCACTCTCATGTCCCGAGTGCCATCCTACGCGGGCTCGCCGGAGGTCCGGGGGACCCGGCCCCGACACGCCGGGCCCGCGGTCGTCGCCCCGGCTGAGGTACCCCCGCGGCCGTCTGAGGTACCCCGCCCCACGAAGATCCGGCACCTGACCGATCCGCGCCGGTACCTCAGGAGCCGAGGGTGGAACCACCGGAGGCCGCCCGGCCCCGGCGAAGGAGACCGGTGATGAACGAGTACCTGTACTACGACGAGTTCCGCGCCCGCCAGGTGGACCTCGAGGAGGCGGTGCGTCACGAGGCGGCGGCACGGAACGCCGCCCGGGAGGCGCGCCGCGCACACCGCCGCACGGCCGCCCGGCGCCGCCGGGCGGCCCGCCGCCCGTGGGAGCTGCCCGCGGGCCTCGTGCGGCCCTGGCCGCAGTGACCGCGACGCCGGGCGCCGAGGCGACCGTCACGAGCGCGGCGCCACCCGGTCCGGCCTGGCACGATGGCGACGTGCCCACCGGAACCGCCCCCTCGCCGCTCGTCGGCCGCGCCGCCGAGCTGACCTCCCTGCGCGAGGCGTACGCGAGCGCCCGCGGCGGCTCCGGCGGCGTGGTCGTCGTCGGCGGCGAGGCGGGCATCGGCAAGACCCGCCTCGTGGCGGAGTTCCTCGCGGAGGTCCGCGACGGTGGGGCGGCGCCGCTCGTGCTGCACGGGCAGTGCGCCGACTCCGGCTCGGGCCCCCTCCCCTACGCCGCGCTCACCGGCGTCCTGTCCGACGTCGTCGACACGCTCGGCCCGGAGGCGACCCTCGCCGCGGCCGGTCCCGCCGCCGACGCGCTGGGGCTCCTCGCCCCCCGGCTCGTGGACGTGCGGCGCGACGTCGACACCGGCCGCCTGCCGGAGGTGCTGGCCGACCTCACGACCGCGCTCGCCGTCGAGCGCCCGGTCGTGCTCGTCCTCGAGGACCTGCACTGGTCGGACGACGTGACGCGTACGGTTCTCGCCCGGCTCGCACGCACCGCACCGGCCACCACCCTGCTCGTGATCGCCACCTACCGCAGCGACGACGTCGGGCGACGCCACCCCCTGCGCACCACCCTGGCCGAGCTGGAGCGGGCCCGGCTCGCGACCCGCGTCGACGTGCCGCGCCTCGACGCCGCCGAGGCGACGCGCCTGTTCTCCTCGCTCGTCTCGAGGCGGCCCGACGCTCCGGACCTCCCTGGCACGGTGCTCGGCGAGCTCGTCGAGCGCAGCGAGGGCGTGCCGTTCTACGCCGAGGAGCTGGCGGACTTCGCCGGCGACGCCCTGCCCGACTCGCTGCGCGAGCTGCTGCTCCTGCGCTACTCGTCCCTGGGCGACCCCGCCCAGCGCTTCTGCCGCACCGTCGCCGCCGCGGGCCAGCGGGCCCCGCACGAGCTCCTCGTCGCCATGCTCGGCGCGGGAGGCCTGGACGAGGCCGAGCCCGCCGCCCGGGAGGCGGTCGACGCGCACGTGCTCGTGGCGGACGCCGACGGCTACCGCTTCCGCCACGCGCTCATCCAGGAGTCGGTCGACGCCGAGCTCCTGCCCGGCGAGTCGCGCCGGCTGCACGCGGCGTGCGCGAGCGCGCTGGAGGACGGCGAGCGCACGCTCGCGCGGGTCGCGGCCGCGGCCGACCACTGGTGGCGCGCCCGCCTGCCGGACCGCGCGCTCGCCTCGGCGGTCGAGGTCGTCGCGGTGCCCGAGACCTACGGGCAGGCCTCCTCGGCCGTGGTCGCCGCCGCGGGCGAACGCGCCCTCGAGCTCTGGGAGCTGGTGCCCGACGCCGAAGGGGTCGCCGGGCTGCACCGTGCCGCCCTCCTGCGTCACGTGTCCGTCGCCCTCCAGGACGCCGCGCAGATCGAGCGCGCGGCCGGGCTGGCCCGCGAGGCGGTGGAGGAGTGGCCCGCCGACGACCCCGCCGGGCGGGCGCAGGCGCTGTCGACCCTCGCCCACATCCTCGGCAAGGCCGGCGACCCGGGCTCGGACCGGATGCTCGACGAGGCGCTCGCGCTCCTGCCGCCGGACGACCACGCGGGCCGGGCGCCGTTGCTCCGGCTCAAGGCGCGCAACGCGATGATGGACCACCGGCACGCCGAGGCGATCGCGGCCGCGAGCGACGCCCTCGCCGCCGCGACGGCGGTCGGCGACCACCAGAACGCCTCGCTCGCTCTCAACCTCCGCGCGATGAGTCGCCTGGACCGCGGAGACCTCGACGCGCTGGACGAGCTCGAGCGGTCCCACGAGGTGGCGGGCGACGACTGGCGGGCCCAGTGCCACTACTACACGAACGCGTCCGACACCCGCCTCAAGCTCGGGCAGTTCGCCGAGGCGGAGCACCTCGCCGAGTCGGGCGCGCAGATCGCCCGCGCCCTCGGTGCCGGATGGGCCACCCGCGCGATGCTCGAGGGCAACGTGGCAGAGGCATGGATCGGGTCCGGCCGGTGGTCCGACGCCGAGGCCTGGTACGCACGGTCCGTCCCGCTCATCGACCCCAGCGACTACGCCGTGTACCTGGGCGAACGGTGGACGTGGCTCACGATGTGGCGCGGGGACGTCGACGCCGCCCAGTCCCGGGCACGGGTGCACCGCACGACCTGGGAGCGCTTCGGCCGCGTCGAGGAGCAGATCCGGGCGCGGGTCTCGGCGACGCTCGCCGAGCTCGCCCTCCTGCGCGACGACCTGGACGACGCGCTCGACCTCGTCCGGATCGCCGTCGACCCCGACGCCCTGGGCCCGTTCTACCGGCTCACGACGCTCGCCGTGGCCGCGCGCGTGCTCGACCGCGCCCGGAGGTCCGGGCGGCATGTCGACGTCGCGCCGTACCGCGCGGCGCTGGCGACGTGCACCCTGTGGCCGACCTACCCGACGTGGGCGGCGCTGTTCGCCGCCGAGCTCGGCGACGGGTCGTGGGAGGCGGTCGTCGCGGCGGACGGACCCGCGCACCTGCGGCCGTACGCCCTGTACCGCGACGGCGCGTCCCTGCTCGAGGCCGGCGACCGTGCAGCGGCGCGGGAGCGGCTGGACGCTGCGGTCGAGGCCGCGGACGCGATCGGCTGCGGCCTCGTGGGCGACCAGGCCCGCACGCTCCTCGACGGCGCGGGCCTCGCGCGCGGCGCCTCTCGCGCACGGCAGCCCGACCGCGCGCTCACCGACCGCGAGCGCCAGGTGCTCGCTCTCGTCGCCGAGGGCCTGACGAACGGGCAGATCGCCGAGCGGCTGTTCATCAGCCGCAAGACGGCGTCGGTGCACGTCTCCGCCATCCTGCGCAAGCTCGGCGTGTCCAGCCGCACCGAGGCGGCGCTCCTGGCGCGCGAGGACCCCTCCTGACGTCGCCCGACGCACCCGTACACATGCCCTGAGCAGTCGTGTACGGGAGGCCGTGCGCCCTCCTCCCTAGGCGTGACACCACACCCCGGCTGGAGGACATCATGGATCCGCACGTGTACGACATGCTCTTCGAGCGCCGTCAGGAGGAGCTCGAGCGCGAGGTCGCGCTGCGCCGCCTGGCGCACCAGCTCCGCGCCTCGCGCCGCGCGCTCCGGGACGCCGTCGCGGGCCCGGAACCGGCGGAGCCGGTGCAGCCGGTGGAGCCCCGCCGTCGTCCCGCGGTGGCACCGCTGCACCGACCGCGCCACGCGTGAGCGGAGCACGCAGCAGCGTCACACCCGACCCCCGCTCGCCCCGACACGCACACCCTGCACCCCCACCGCGCGCCGTCCGGTCCCACCCGGGCGGCGCGCGGCGCGTGTCGGGCGCCGCTCCCCCGCGGTCGCGACCGTAGGCTCACGGCCGTGCACGACCGCTACGGCTCCGACGTCCTGTCCTCCTCCGGCCCCCGCTCCCCGGGCGCGCCGGACGGCTCCGCGCATCATCGCCGCCGGCCGGTGTCCCGGCCCCGCGCGGCCGACCACGGCCTCGTGGTCGAGGAGGTCACGACGGGCTGGGTGGGCGCCGTGGTGCGCGTGGAGAAGTCGGGCGGCATCCACCTCGTGGTGCTGGAGGACCGGCGCGGGCGCACGCGGTCCTTCCCGCTGGGCCCGGGCTTCTGGGTGGACGGGCAGCCGGTGGAGCTGACGGCTCCCGTGACCTCCCGCGCCCCCGCGCGGCCCACCCGGACGGCGTCCGGCTCGGTGGCGGTGCACGACCAGCGCGCGCGGGTGGCCCGCGGGTCGCGCATCTGGGTCGAGGGCAAGCACGACGCCGAGCTGGTCGAGAAGGTGTGGGGCGACGACCTGCGCGTCGAGGGCGTCGTGGTCGAGCTGCTCGACGGCGTGGACAACCTCGCGGACGCCCTCGACGAGTTCGCCCCGACGCCGGAGCGGCGGGTGGGCGTGCTGGTCGATCACCTGGTGCCCGGCTCGAAGGAGCGGCGCCTCGCCGACGACGCCCTGCGGCGGGTGCCGCGCGGGTCCGTGCTGGTGCTGGGCCACCCGTACGTCGACGTGTGGCAGGCCGTGAAGGCGGAGCGGCTGGGTCTGGCGTCGTGGCCCACCATCGAGCGGGGCACGGAGTGGAAGCGCGGCATCCTGCGCGAGCTGGGCTGGCCGGCGTCGTCCACCGAGGACGTCGGCCGCGCGTGGCAGCGGATCCTCGCGACCGTGCGGGACTACCGCGACCTCGACCCGGCCCTGCTGGGCCGGGTCGAGGAGCTGATCGACTTCGTCACGGCGTGACCGCGACGCTCAGCGGGTGCGGATGCCGTCCCGCTCCGCGTAGGCGTTGACCTTCTCCGACACCGAGATGACGGCGACGAAGAACTCCAGCGTGATGCGCGCGAGCGCCAGGTACACGAGCGCGATGATCCACCCGAACACGAGGTAGAGGATCCCGCCCCAGATCGACTGGGAGAACGTGGCGACGAGGCCCGACAGCCACGCCAGCGCGACCAGCACCGTGACGATGATGTAGACGACCTTCACCACGCTGGGCGTGATGTACCGGCTGAAGGAGTAGTCGAACAGCGCGCTGAGGAAGCCGCTGCCCTCGCCGTGGGGCGTGATCGGCCCCGCCGACCGGTCCGGCGGGTACTCGGACCCCGGGTACAGACCCGGGTCGGGCATCCGCCCCTCGTACGGCTGCTGCGGCGAGGCGTACGGCTGGTCCCCGTAGGGCGGCTCACCGCCGTGCGGGGGCGGCCCGGCGGGCGGCTGGTGCCCGTACGGCGGCTGCGGGGCGGGCTGGCCGGGCGGCGGCTGGTACCCCGGCTGACGCGGCGGCTCCTGGGGGTCGCCGGGCTGCTGCGGCGTGTTCTCGCTCATCGTTCCTCCTGAGTGGTCCGGGCGACGCACCCGGCGGGGTCGGCGCCTTCGCCCACTCTGGCCGCACCCGAACGCCTCCGCCACCGCACGTGACCACCGCAGATGCGCGAAGATGGCTCCATGAGCACCCCGCCGTACGGACCGCCGCCGCAGCAGCCACCGGCGGGTCCGCCCCCGGGCCAGCCACCCTACGGCGGCCCGCCGCCCGGCCAGCCGCCCTACGGCGGCCAGCCCCCGTACGGGTACGGGCCGCAGCCCCTCTCGCCGTCGGACGAGCGCACCTGGGCGATGGTCGCGCACCTCGGGCCGCCGATCCTGGCCCTCCTGAGCGCGGGGATCCTGCCATTCCTCGTGCCGCTGCTGATCTGGCTGTTCCTGCGCGACCGGAGCGCCTACGTCGCGGACCAGGCCAAGGAGTCCCTGAACTTCCAGCTCACCCTGCTGATCGCGTACATCGTCGGGCTGATCCTGCTCATCGCGTTGGTCGGGATCTTCATCCTGATCGCGGCGTGGGTCATCTCCATCGTGTTCGCGATCCTCGCCGCGGTCGCCGTCAACCGCCACGAGGCGTACCGCTACCCGCTCAACATCCGCCTGATCTCCTGACCCACCCGCCGCGCGGGAGTCGAGCGTGCTGGCCTGCTCCTCGAACGGACCGTTCGAGGAGCAGGTCAGCACGCTCGATGCGGTTCAGGGGGTGAGCTCGCGGACGACGGAGTCCGCGAGGAGCCGGCCCCGGCGGGTGAGGACGACGCGACCGCGCACGGCGGCGACGCCGTCCAGCAGGCCGCGGGCGACGAGCCCGGCGACCGCCGCGCGCCGCGACGGGTCGAGGGCCGCGACCTCCAGCCCCTCACGCACCCGCACCCCGAGCAGCACCCGCTCCAGCTGGGCCTCGGCGGGCGTGAGCAGCTCGCGGCCCGCGCCCGGCGACGCGCCGGACTCCAGGAGGGCGGCGTAGCGCCGCGGATGCTTGACGTTCCACCAGCGCACGCCGGCGTGGGTCTCGGCAGGCTCGACCGACGACGGGGCCGCGACGTACGAGTGCGCGCCCGGGCCGATCCCCCACCAGTCGTCGCCGCGCCAGTAGGCGAGGTTGTGCCGGCAGGCGTGCTCCGGCCCGCGCGCCCAGTTGCTCACCTCGTACCAGCCGAGGCCGGCCCCCGTCAGCAGGTCGTCGGCCAGCTCGTACTTGGCGGCCTGGTCGTCCTCGTCGGGCAGCGCGAGCTCGCCGCGGCGCACCTGGGCGTGCATCTTGGTGCCCGGCTCGACGACGAGCGCGTACGCCGACACGTGGTCGACGCCGGTGGCGAGCACCGCCTCGAGGGACGTCCGCCAGTCGTCGAGGGACTCGCCCGGGGTGCCGTAGATGAGGTCGAGGGAGACGTCGAGCCCGGCGTCGCGCGCCCAGGTCACGACGTCGGGCACGCGGCGCGGGTCGTGGGTGCGCTCGAGCGTCGCGAGCACGTGCGGCACCGCGGACTGCATCCCGAACGAGACCCGCGTGAACCCGGCGTCCGCGAGCAGCCGCAGCGACGCGGGCGTCACCGAGTCCGGGTTGGCCTCGGTGGTGACCTCGGCGCCGTCCGCGAGCCCCCACGCCTCGTCGACGCCGCGCAGGATCCGCGCCAGGTCCGCGGCGGGCAGCATCGTGGGCGTGCCGCCGCCGAAGAACACCGTGGACACGGGGCGCGACCCCAGGCCCGCGCCGTCGAGCACGCGGGCCGCGAGGTCGACCTCGCGCAGGGCGGTGGTGGCGTACGCCGCCTGGTTCGCACCGCCGCCCAGCTCGGACGCCGTGTACGTGTTGAAGTCGCAGTAGCCGCAGCGCACCGAGCAGAACGGCACGTGGACGTACACGCCGAACGGCCGGCCGGCGCCGTCCGGAGCGGACGGCGAGGGCCGCACCCACCCCGGCAGCGCGCCGTCGTCGGGCACGGGCGTGCCCTCAGGCAGCGCGGGCACTACTTCTTCTTGTCCTTGGCGTCCTTGCCGCCGCCGCCGTCCGAGGAGAGCGCGGCGATGAAAGCGTCCTTCGGGACCTCGACGGACCCGATGTTCTTCATGCGCTTCTTGCCCTCCTTCTGCTTCTCCAGCAGCTTGCGCTTACGGCTGATGTCGCCGCCGTAGCACTTGGCGAGCACGTCCTTGCGCATCGCGCGCACCGTCTCGCGCGCGATCACCCGGGCGCCGACGGCGGCCTGGATCGGCACCTCGAACTGCTGGCGCGGGATGATCTCCTTGAGCTTCGCCGTCATCATGACGCCGTAGTCGTAGGCCTTGTCCTTGTGCACGATGGCGCTGAACGCGTCCACCTGCTCGCCCTGCAGCAGGATGTCGACCTTCACGAGGTCGGCCGCCTGGTCGCCCGAGGGCTCGTAGTCCAGCGAGGCGTAGCCGCGGGTGCGGGACTTGAGGTGGTCGAAGAAGTCGAAGACGATCTCCGCGAGCGGCAGCGTGAAGCGCAGCTCGACGCGGTCCTCCGACAGGTAGTCCATGCCGAGCATCTGCCCGCGGCGGTCGTTGCACAGGCCCATGACCGTGCCCACGAACTCGCTCGGGGCGAGGATGGTCGCCCGCACCACCGGCTCGCGGACCTCCTTGATCTTGCCGCCCGGGAACTCCGACGGGTTGGTCACCTTCACCTCGGTGCCGTCGTCGAGCGTCACGTCGTAGACGACGTTCGGGGCGGTGGAGATGAGGTCGAGGTCGAACTCGCGCTCGAGCCGCTCGCGGACGATCTCCAGGTGCAGCAGGCCGAGGAAGCCGACGCGGAAGCCGAAGCCGAGCGCGACCGACGTCTCCGGCTCGTAGTTGAGCGCGGCGTCGTTGAGCTTGAGCTTGTCGAGGGCGTCGCGGAGCGCCGGGTAGTCCGTGCCGTCCACCGGGTACAGGCCGGAGAACACCATCGGCTTCGGGTCGCTGTACCCGCCGAGCGCCTCCTCCGCAGGCTTCGCCATGTTCGTGACCGTGTCGCCGACCTTCGACTGGCGCACGTCCTTCACGCCCGTGATGAGGTAGCCGACCTCGCCGACGCCGAGGCCCTTGGTGGGGATGGCCTCGGGCGAGATGACGCCGATCTCGAGCAGCTCGTGCGTGGCGCGCGTCGACATCATCGCGATGCGCTCGCGCGGGTTGAGGTTGCCGTCCACGACGCGCACGTACGTGACGACGCCGCGGTAGGTGTCGTACACGGAGTCGAAGATCATCGCGCGGGCCGGGGCGTCGGCGTCGCCGACGGGGGCCGGGACCCGCTCGACGATGCGGTCGAGCAGCGCCTCGACGCCCTCGCCGGTCTTGCCGGACACCTTGAGGACGTCCTCGGGGTCGCCGCCGACCAGGCCCGCGAGCTCCTCGGCGTACTTCTCCGGCTGCGCCGCCGGCAGGTCGATCTTGTTGAGGACCGGGATGATCTCGAGGTCGTTCTCCATCGCCAGGTACAGGTTGGCGAGGGTCTGCGCCTCGATGCCCTGCGCCGCGTCGACCAGCAGGACGGCGCCCTCGCAGGCTGCGAGCGAGCGGGAGACCTCGTAGGTGAAGTCGACGTGCCCCGGCGTGTCGATCATGTTCAGCGCGTGGGGCTGCTCGCCCAGCTGCCACGGCATGCGCACGGCCTGCGACTTGATCGTGATGCCGCGCTCGCGCTCGATGTCCATCCGGTCGAGGTACTGCGCCCGCATGGCCCGCGGCTCGACGACGCCGGTGAGCTGCAGCATGCGGTCGGCGAGGGTCGACTTGCCGTGGTCGATGTGCGCGATGATGCAGAAGTTGCGGATGAGCTCGGGCGCCGTGGCGTTCGGCTCGATGCGCGCACGCAGCGCGGGTCCGGGGATGGGCAACGCGATTCGCTCCGTCAGGGTCGCTGGATGGGTGTCGTCGGTGGTGACGAGGCCCGCCCATTGTCCCATGAGGTTGTCCGCCGCGGTCCCGGGCACGTCCCGCGTGCGGGCTGCGCGCACCGCTGCGTACGGTCGGGGTCCACCGACCGACGTGACGGGAGGAGCCCCGACATGACCGACACCGCACTGACCGGCAAGCGCGTCCTGGCGATCGTGACGAGCTACGGCATCGAGCAGGACGAGCTGGTCGTCCCGCTCGAGCACCTGCGCGCCGCGGGCGCGGAGGTGGTGATCGCCTCGAACGAGCCGGGCGACGTCCGCACCCTCGTCGGCGACAAGGACCCCGGGCGGTCCGTGCCCGCCGACACGACGTACGACGCCGTCGACCCCGACGGCGTCGACCTGCTGCTGATCCCGGGCGGCACCATCAACGCGGACACCCTGCGCCTGCAGGAGGCCGCGGTCGGGCTCGTCACCACGTTCGCGCACTCCGGCAGGCCCGTCGCCGCCATCTGCCACGGCCCGTGGGCGGTGGTCGAGGCCGGGTGCGTCGGCGGCGCGACCCTCACCTCCTACCCGTCCCTCGCGACCGACGTGCGCAACGCCGGCGGCCGCTGGGTGGACCGGTCCGTGGTGCGCGACGACGGCGCGGGCTTCCCCCTCGTGACCTCCCGGACCCCCGACGACCTGGACGACTTCCTCGGCGAGGTCGACGCCGTCCTGGGCTCCTGAGACGCCCCTCCCGGACGGGCCGGTCCGGGCGCTAGCCTCGCGCCATGCCGACCCCGCCCGCCGCGCAGGCTCGCCCCGTCGTCGACCCGCGCACGGGGCGCCGCGCCGACGGCGGACCCGAGCCCGACCGCCTGGCCCTGCTGACCCGGCTGCAGGGCGAGTTCGCCTCCGCGGTGGCCGACGTCGCGCCCGACGCTCTCGTCCCGGCCTGCGGCGACTGGCGCGCGGCCGAGCTGGTGCGGCACCTCGCGGGCGTGCACCACTGGGCGGCAGGCATGGCGGTGGGCGACCCGTCGCGCGACGAGGACCTGCCCGCACCCGACGGCGGGGCCGCCGTTCTCCCCGCGCTGTACGCGCGGCACGCGGCCGCGTTGCGGGGCACGCTCGAGGAGGCAGGGCCCGACGGCGCCGCGCAGACGCTGCTCGGCGACGGCCCCGCGTCGTTCTGGTGGCGGCGACAGCTGCACGAGACGCTCGTGCACCTGCACGACCTGCACGCCGCCCGCCTCGGCTCCGGACCCGCCGCCCTGGCCGCGGTCGACGTCCCGGCCGAGGTGTGGGCCGACGGCGTCGACGAGGTCGTGACGGTGTTCCAGCCGCGGCAGGTGCGGCTCGGGCGGATGGCGTCGCTCGCCGACCGGCTCCGGGTGGTCGCCTCCGACCTCGGCTGGACCTGGACGCTCGGTGACTCCGCGTCCTCCGCCGACGACAGGGTGGACGCGACGCTCACGGCGCCGGCGCAGCGGCTCGACCTGCTGCTGTGGGGGCGGCTCACGCCCGCGGAGGCCGGCGCCGTCGTCAAGGGCGACCTGGACGCGGCGCAACGCGTGCTCGCCGAGCCGCTCGTGCCCTGACGGCCCCGACCGATGAGTCGCGGCGCGCCGGTCGGTCCACCCGGCATGAGCGACGAGACCGCCACCTCCCCCGTCTCCGCGGCCACGGCCACGGCCACCACCGCGCGCGGCGACCGCGTCACCTACGACCTGCGCGGCACGGGGCCCGCCGTCGTCTTCGTCGCCGGCGCGGGGCCGTTCCGCGCCGTCGACCCGGTGACGACCCGCACGGCCGAGCTCCTGGCGCAGGCGGGCGTCACGACCGTCGTGTTCGACCGGCTCGGCCGCGGCGACTCCCCCGCCTCAGGGCGTCTCGACCTGGACCGCGAGCTGGACGCCGTCGCGGCCGTGCTCGACGTCGCGGGCGGGGCCGCCGTGCTCTGCGGGCACTCGTCCGGCTGCTCGATCTCGCTGCGCGCCGCGGCCGCGGGCCTGCCTGTCCTGGGGCTCGCGCTGTGGGAGGCGCCGCTGGAGTCCGGCGCCGACGCGACCGCGGCGTGGGCCGGGGAGTTCGAGCGCCGGCTCGACGCCGGCGACCTCGAGGGCGCCACCGAGCAGTACATGAAGGACATGCCGCCGGAGTGGCTCGCCGGGGCGAAGGCCTCGCCGGACTGGCCCGCGATCGCGGCGTCCGCCGTCTCGCAGCGCGCCGACGCGCTGTCGCTCGTCTGGGCGACGCGTGCGCTGGAGGACGGCGGGCTCGCGGGCCTGGCGGTGCCCCTGCTGGCCATGACCGGGGAGCGGACATTCCCCGGGATGCCGGAGGCCGCGCGGGACCTGGCCGCGGCGGTGCCGGACGGCACCGCCGAGACGGTGGCCGGTGCCGACCACTCGTGGGAGCCCGAGGCGATGGCCGACCGGCTGGCGCGGTTCGTGCTCGAGTGAGCCGCACGTAGGCTGTCCGCCGTGGCGAACCGATGGCTGAACCTGCTGGTGGACGTGCTGCGCTCGGCGACCCGCCCGTCGTCGCGCGGCTCCGCGCGGCCCACCTCGACCGCCCGTCCCTCGAGCCCCCGCCCCACGTCGACCCGGCGCGGCACGACGACGCCCGCCCGGGCCGCCGGCTACCCCGGCGACTACACGGGCACGGTGCGCCCCGTGTACACCCCGGACATGGACGGCGAGCCCGACCCGGGCGAGGTGGTGTGGACGTGGGTGCCGTACGAGGAGGACCACAGCCAGGGCAAGGACCGGCCGGTGCTCCTCGTGGGCCGCGACGGCCCGTGGCTGCTGGCCCTGCAGCTCACCAGCCAGGACCACGACCGCGACGCCGCGCAGGAGGCCCGGCACGGGCGCCTCTGGATGGACGTCGGCACCGGGGCGTGGGACCCGCGGAAGCGCCCGAGCGAGGTGCGCCTGAACCGTGTGATCCGCGTGGACCCGCAGGCCGTGCGCCGCGAGGGCGCCGTCATGGACCGCCGGACGTTCGACCGCGTCGCCCGGGCGATGGCGGACGCGCGCCGCTGATCCGGCGTCCGGCCTGACCTGGGACGGATGCCCGGGGCGGAGCGCACAGGACGGCACCGCGCACGCGATTCTGTCCGGCTGGACCCCTCTGCTATCGTTGATGTTTGCGTGTCCGCCCAGGTCGGCGGGCACCGCCGCAGTTCCTCTCCACGGGTTCCCCACCCCAGTCCCGGAGCTGTGGCCGCCCTCTACGACCTATCCGCTCGCCGGCAGGCGAACACACCAGGAAGTCCACACGTGGCAAACATCAAGTCCCAGATCAAGCGCATCAAGACGAACGAGAAGGCGCGCCTGCGCAACAAGGCCGTCAAGTCTGAGCTGAAGACCTACGTGCGCAAGGTGCGCGAGGCCGTCACCGCGGGCGACAAGGAGGCCGCGACCACCGCGCTGCAGGCCGCGTCCCGCAAGCTCGACAAGGCCGTCTCGAAGGGCGTCATCCACGCCAACCAGGCCGCGAACCGCAAGTCGGCCATCGCGAAGCAGGTCGAGGCTCTCTGAGTCGCCTGTAGTCGTCGCGCTCCGTCCGCCTGACGCCTCTCACGTCCGGCCGGACCAGCAAGGCTCCGAAGGGCGCCGCACCCACCGGGTGCGGCGCCCTTCGCGCGTCCCGCGGCCCTGCGGCGGACCTGCGGGCGGGGTGAGCGGGAGACGAGCTCCGCCTCGCACGAGAACCGGGGCTGATCGCCCGCTCGCAGCGGGGCGAAGTCAGCCGCGGCGGGAGCGGGCGATCGTCAGCACGGCCTTCTCGACGGCGTAGACCGGGTCGCGGCCGCCGCCCTTGACGTCGGCATCGGCCTGGGCGACAGCGCCGATGGCGGTCGCGAGCCCCTCGGGGGTCCAGCGGGTGAGGTCCCGCTGGGCGTTGCGCACCTGCCAGTCCTGCAGCCCCAGCTGCCGCGCGGTGGCTGCGCCGCCGCGGATGGCCGCGACCCGCGCCAGGGTGCGCAGGCGCAGCGCGAGGGCCGCCACGATCGGCACCGGGTCGGCGCCCGTCGCCAGGGCGTGGCGCAGGAGGGCGACCGCTCCCCCCGTGTCCCCCGCGACCGCGGCGTCCGCGACCTTGAACCCCGTCGCCTCGACCCGGCCGCCGTAGTACCGGTCGACGACGGCCTCGCTGATGGTGCCGGTCGTGTCCGCGACGAGCTGCGAGCAGGCGGACGCGAGCTCGCGCAGGTCCGTGCCCAGCGCGTCGACGAGCGCCCGGACCGCCGCGGCGTCCGCCCGGCGGCGTGCGGCGCGGAACTCGGCCGTCACGAACTGGACCTTGTCGGCGTCCTTGGAGATCGGCTCGCACTCGAGGACAGGGGCGCCGCTGGCGACGATCGCGTCGAGCATCTTCTTGCCCCGCTGCCCACCCCCGTGCACCACCACGACGACCGTCTCCGGGTCGGGCGCCGCGACGTACGCGACCACGTCCGCGACGAGGTCCTCGGTGGCCGCCTCGGCACCCCGCACGACGACGACGCTCGGCTCGCCGAACAGCGACGGGCTCGCCGCGACGGACAGCTGGCCGGCGGCGTACGTGCCGCCGTCGAGCTCGGCCTTCTCGGTGGTGGCGTCGCGCTCGCGCGCCAGGCCGACGACGCCGTCCACCGCCCGTTCGGCGAGCAGCCCCTCCGGCCCGCGCACCAGGAGGACCGGCGCCAGCGTGGGGTCGTCCCACGACCGGCTGTTCGCCGACGACCTCCCCTTGCGGGCGGGACGGGACTGTCGGGACGTGGAGGCTGCGGGCACGCCCCCAGCCTGCCACGGACCGCCGACTCCCCTGCTCACCCCTGCATCACTCCCGTCCGTGCCCCGTGCCGTACCCGGTCGGTCCACGGTGGCCCCGTCAGCCGCACGCCAGACCGATCTCCTGCCCTCGGACGACGAGCGCCGCGGTGCCGCACTCGTCGGTCCGCACCAGCGCGGACCCCACGGACGCGTAGAGCGCGAGCGCGTCGTCGGTCGGGTGCCCGTAGGTGTTGTCGGCGCCGACGCTCACCAGCGTGACGCGCGGCGACAGGTGCCCCGCGAGCGCAGCGGACTGCGAGCGCGACCCGTGGTGGGCCATCTTCACCACGTCGACGTCGGCCGCGCTCCCGGTCGCGGCGAGGTCGGCGGCGAGGGAGTCCTGCGCGCCCTCCTCCAGGTCGCCGAGCGCGACGACCTCGAGCCCGCCTGCCGTGCGCAGCTCGAGGGCCACGCTGGCGTCGTTCACGCCGTCGCCCTCGTCCCCGCCGCCCGAGCCGGCGGCGTGGGAGCCCTCGGCGCGGGGCCCGCCCGACGCCGCCAGCACCCGCCATGTCGCCGAGCCCGCCGTCCCGCCGTCGCCGACGGCCGCCGCACGGACCGGCACGCCGGCCGCCCCGAGGCTGGACCGCACGGCGGACGCCTGGCCCTCCGGCGCGTCCAGCGGCGAGACGAGCGCGGCCGTGACCGCGCGGCCGCGCAGCACGGCGGCGAGCCCGCCCACGTGGTCGGCGTGGAAGTGGCTGAGCACGAGCAGGTCCACGGTCGAGACGCCGAGCCGGTCGAGGCACCGACCGGCCGCCTCGCCGTCGGGGCCGACGTCCACCACCACCGCCGACGTCGGGCCGGTGCGCACCGCGAGCGAGTCGCCCTGTCCGACGTCGCAGGCGGCCACCTGCCAGTCGTCCGGCACGGCATGACCGGCGCCGGCGAGCCGGGGCACCGCGACCACGAGGGCCGCGAGCAGCGCGGCGCCGGCCAGCCCGGCGACCGTAGCCGTCCGCGCGCGCCCGTGCCGTACCGCCGCCCGCCTGACCCGCCGCCGCACCCGGCGCACGGCGCGCGGCGCTGCCTCCCGCCACTCGCGCCGCCAGCCCTCGCCGGGCGGCCGACGCAGCACGAGCGCAAGGACCGCGACCGTGAGCAGCGTCAGCGCCGCCACCCCGAGCGGCCCGGCGGGCCAGGGCAGGCGCGCGCCCGGCACGGCGGCGAAGGTCTGGGCCACGCCCGCGATCCACCCCGTCGACAGGCCCGCCAGCCACGCGACGGGCAGTGCGACCCCCGGCGCCCACGGGGCGACCGACGTGGCCACGAGCCCGAGCACGGTGGCCGGCACCAGCGCGGGGGTCGCGAGCAGGTTCGCCGGCACGGACATCAGCGGCACGTGCGGGTCGAGGAGGAGCAGCACCGGCCCGCACGCGGCCTGGGCGGCCCACGGGACCGCGAGCGCGAACGCGAGCGGACGGCCGGTCCACGGCGCGAGCCGGCGGGCGAGCGGTCCCGCCAGGAGCACGAGGCCGGCCGTCGCCGCGCAGGACAGGACGAACCCGTAGGACCGCGCGAGCCACGGGTCGACGACGAGCAGCACGGTCGCCGCCGCGGCGAGGGCCGGCGCGCCCGAGGACGGCCGCCCCAGTGCGAGCGCGAGGAGCGCGGCGGCGCACGTCCACGCGGCCCGGAGCACGCTGGGCTCGGGCCGGACGAGCAGGACGAACGCCGTCGCGGCGACCGCGACGACGCCGACGCGCACGGCGCGCGGGGCCCGCGCCAGCGCGCACAAGGCGGTGAGCGCGGCGACCACGATCGCGAAGTGCCCCCCGGAGACCGCGGTGACGTGGGTGAGGCTCGTGACCCGCATCGCCTCGTCGACGACGTCGGGCACGCGGCTCGTGTCGCCGACGGCGACGCCCGGCACCAGGCCACGGGCCTGGGCGGACAGGGGGTCGGTGACGTCCAGCAGCGCCGACCGCATCGTGTGCGTCGCCCGCAGCAGGGCCGTCGGCGGCGCACGCTCGGCCACCGGCCGCGCCGCCGTGAGCCTGGCGAGCGGGCCGTCACCCGCGTCGGCGGGGCGCAGCACCCCGGAGACGGCAACGGACGCCCCGTAGCGTGGGGCCGCTCCGTCCGCGGTGACCTCGACGAGGCCCGCGGTGGACGACACGATCCCGCGCGCCGTCACCTGCCGCACGGCCACCTGCCAGCGCTCGCCGTCGCCGAACACGGCGGCCCTCGGCTCCGACACGACGCGACCGACCAGCTCGGCGTGCGCGCCCTGCCCGACCAGCGACCGCAGGGGCGCCTGCCGTGCCACCTGGGCGTGCGCCCCGAGCGACACGGCAGCGAGGCAGGCCAGCGCGACGACGACGTGCAGACCGGCGGACCGCGCACCGCCCTGCCGGCGCGGGTCCGCCCCCGTGGGCGCCGCCTCGCTCCCGCGGGTGCCCTGCGACCGCCACCGGTCCGACGGCGCCCACCGGGCGGGACGCGCCGCGACGACAGCGACCCCTGCGACGACAGCGGCGAGGGCCGCACCGACGGCCACCGTCCGGGCCCAGCCCAGCATCGGCCCCGTGAGCGCCCAGGCGGCGGCCCACGACACCAGGGCGGCCGGCGCGAGGCGCAGGTCGACACGCCGCGTCGGCGGCGACGCCAGGGTCCGTCGCGCGGCCGGTCCGGTCGCCGGGACCGATCCCGGCACCGCGTCGACAGACCCGCCGGGGGCGTCCGACCGGACGAGCGGCGTCACAGCGTGACCAGGTCGCGGACCTGTCCGAGGACGGACGGCCCGATCCCGGACACCTCGTCGAGCTCGTCGACGCTGGTGAACGGCCCGTTCTCGTCGCGCCACGTGACGATCCGCTCCGCCAGCGCCGGTCCGATGCCGGGCAGCTCCTCGAGGTCCGCCGCTCCCGCGGAGTTGAGGTTCACGGCACCGCCCGCCGACGCGTCGGCCCCGCCTCCGGTCCCGTCCTCGCCGGCCCCGTCGGGCGCGCCGTCTGCCGACGCGACCTGTTCCCCCGGTCTCGGCACGCGGATCTGCTCGCCGTCGACGACGGCCCGCGCCAGGTTGAGCGCGGCGGCGTCGGCGCGGCGGGTCGTGCCACCGGCGGCTGCCACGGCGTCCGCCACCCGGGCGCCGGCGGGGACCGTGACCAGGCCGGGCTCGCGCACCTCGCCCACGACGTGGACGACCACGGTGCCCGGCGCCGGCGTCTCGGGAGTCGCGGGCGCGCCTCCCCCGTCGAGGTCACGCGACCCGGCCGTGCCGGCTGCCGCGTCTGCTGCCCCGTCGGTCCCGGCGGTCGGGCCGGCGGACGGCTGCGACGGTCCGGCGGAGGCGCCGGACGGCGAGCTCGCGCCGGCGAGGGTGATGACCTCGTCGGGCCGTGCGGTCGCGATCACCGCGACGACGACGGCCACGAGCAAGACGGCGACGGAGGCCACGACGGCCGCACGCAGCCCGATCGACCAGCGGCGCGGACCACCGCCGTCGTCGTGCCCGTCGACGGGGTGCCCGTGCGCCGCCGTGTACGCGGCGGCGACGTGCCGCGCCGACCGGCGGGCGCGCAGGCGGTCGACGAGCTCGTCCTCGTCGCCCGTCGCGCCCCACGGCGCCGGGCCGACCGGAGGCTCGCCGACGGGGCCGGCCCACGCATCGTGGCCAGGATCGGGACCACGGTCGTGACCACTGTCCCCGCCGGCGTCCTCGCGCAGGGCGTGCCAGGCGCGCAGCCGTGCGGCGGCCTCGCCGAGAGCCCGGTCCGGCCCCCGCTCGGAGGCGCCCCGCCAGTCGTCGCCCTCCCCCGGAGCACGGGTGAGGGGCGGCGCGGTGTCAGGCGGCGAGACGGCGGCCGGTGGCGGGGCGTCGGTTCCGCCGTGGTCGGGGGGCAGCGTGGTGGTCACGCCGCGACGCTAGGGTCACCGGCCTCCCCGGCGGCCGCCGCCAGCGGTGGCCTGTGGACGGCACGCGCCTGGGGGCAGCCTCCTCAGCGCACGGCGCCGCGGGGGCGTCCGCCCAGCTCGGCGACGACGACGGCGAGAGCGCCCGTCCCGACGTGGGCGCCGAGCACCGCGCTCACCGGCGTCACGACCGGCTCGGCCCCGGTCTCCGCGGCCAGCCGCGCCGCGAGCTCGCCGGCCCGCTCGGGCACGCCCAGGTGGTGCACGGCCACGCCCGGTCGCTCGCACGTCTCGGCGCGCCGCACCGCCACCTCCACCAGCCGGTCGGTCGCCGCGCGACGCGTCCGGACGCGCTGCGTCATCTCGATCACGCCGTCGCGCATGCCGAGGATGGGCCGCACGCCGAGGGCCGTACCGAGCGCGGCCGCCGGGGCGGACAGCCGCCCGCCGCGGCGCAGGTGGTCGAGCGAGTCGACGAGGAACACGGTCGTGCTCGACTCCGCGACCTGCCGCGCGCGAGCGGCGACCGTCCCGGCGTCGTGCCCCTCGGCGGCGCACCGTGCCGCCTCCAGCGCCGCGAACCCGAGGGCCATCGCGACCGTCCGGGAGTCGACCACCTGCACCGGGATCATGGCGCGCTGCCCGGCGCCCGCCGCGACCTCGACGGTGCCGGACAGCGCCCCCGACAGGTGGACGCCGACGACCGCCCGCGCGCCGGCGGCGGCGAGGTCGCGGTAGACGCCGGCGAACTCGGCCGGCGTGGGCTGCGAGGTGCTCAGCCGCTCGCCGGCGGCGATGCGCGCGGCCACCTCCTCGGGAGTGACGTCGACGCCCTCGCGCCACGACTCGTCCCCCGCCACGACGAGCAGCGGGACGACGACGGGCGCGAGCGCGCCGTCGTCCGTGGCGGGCAGGCAGGCGGTCGAGTCGGTGACGACGCGGACCGCGCCACGCTCGACAGGGAGATCGGAGGGCATCGCCGGGAGTCTACCGACGCCGCCCGGGACGGCCCGGGCGGCGCGGTCGTCACTCGTGGTCGTGCGCCTCGTGGTCGTGCGCCTCGTGGTCGTGCTCGTCGGTGCCGCTCGCCTCCACGTCGCCCGAGACCCCGGAGATCTCGTTCGGCGCGACGTCCAGCTGGACGGACTTCCAGACCTCGCCGGACTCCACGTCCACCGCGTGCACGGACTTCGTCGCCGGGTCGGTGACGTACACGGACCCGTCCAGCGCGAGCACCGCGGGGCGCGGCTCCTGCCACTCCACCGGCTCCTCCCAGGCGTCGATCACCGGGATCGAGGTCGTGAGCTTCCCGCTCTCCGGGTCGATGACGTGCAGGGAACCGTCGGTGCCCAGCACGAGCGCCTCGCCGTCGGCACCGCGGGCCAGGGACCGGAACGTGTAGCTCGAGGGCAGGTCGACCAGCGACAGGTCCCCGCTGCGCGTGTCGACGAGCGAGACGCGCGTGGGCCGCTCCAGCTCGGCGTCGGGGTCCGTCTTGTAGTCGCCGAGCACGACGGGCGACTCCTCGGAGCCGGCCTGGTTGCCGATGCGACCGTAGGCGTCGGGCGCCTGCACCTTGGTGAGCTTGCCGTCCGCGTAGACGAGGACGCCGTCCTCGCAGCCCACGACGACGGCCTCGTCGGCCGCGACCGCCTCGCCGTGCACGCCCGGGCAGTCGTCGCTCGCCGCGATCTCCTGGTCGTCGGCGTCCAGGACGCGCACCCCGGAGCGCGACTCCTCGGTGCCCTCGGTGACGAGGAGCGAGTCGTCCCCGAGCTCGACCGCGACGCCGTGGTGCGCCGACGGCGTCGTGAGCTCCCGGGCGGGAGCCTCGCCCTCGGCCACGTGTGCGGAGTCGAGCACGCGGACCTGGCCGGTCCCGTCGTCGAACAGGACCGTGCGGCCGCCGTGCACGACGACGTGACCGGGCTCCTCGGCGGCGTAGGTGACGTCGGTGAGGCGTGGCTCGGACGTCCAGTAGTGGTGGTGGTCGCCGTGCGCCTCCGCCCATGCGCCGAGGTCCAGGGCGCGGAACCCGCCGGTGGTGGACGCCAGCAGGTGGCGGCCGTCGCCTGCGGGGTTGAGGCGGGTGAAGCCCTCGAGCGGCAGGTCGGCGACCTGCTCCAGCGTCTGGGCGTCGAGGACGACGACGCCGCCGTCGTAGGTGAGCGCGACGCGTGCGGTCGCGGCGGCGGCCTCGGTGGCCTGGGCGGTCTCGGCGCTGGAGGGCTGGTCGGAGGACCCCGCCGACCCGGCACCGTCGGCCGGGTCCGCGGACGCGCAGCCCGCCAGCGCGAGAGGGACCGCGAGGGCGAGGAGGCCCGCGGCGGACTGTCGGCCCCGGCGGGCGGGGCGGGTGGTGCGGGTGAGGGCAGGCATGCGTCTCTCTCCAGGTCGGGGCAGCACGAAGAATCCACATGAGAACGATTCCCATGTGCCCGAGTAGTGAAGCAGATGTGAGAACCGTTCTCAACCTCGTGGGTGCTGCTCGTCGCGCACCCGCTCCCCTGCCGCGCTAGCGTGCGGGCCATGGCCGAGGGGACACCGCCCACCGACGACGTCGACCTCGCCACCCTGCGAGCGGCCGCAGCACAGGCCGCCGCCGAGGCGGCGGAGGCGAAGGCAGCGGCCGCCCAGGCGGCGCTCGAGGCGGCCGAGGCCGCCGCCGGACCTGCTCCCGACGCGAGTCCCACGGGCGCGACCGACACCGCGCCCACGACCGACTCCGAACCGGCGGCGCCGCCGTCGTACGCCGACGAGGTGCGCGCGGGCTACGCCTCCGACGCCCCGACGCTGCCGCTCGGGGCCCTGCTGTCCGGCCCGCTGGGCGGCGACCCGGTGCCGGACGCGACGGTGCAGGTCGGCTTCCCGCTCGCGACGCTCAACCGTCACGGGCTGGTCGCGGGCGCCACGGGCACCGGAAAGACGAAGACCCTGCAGGGCATGGCGGAGGGCCTGTCGGCGCAGGGTGTCCCGGTGTTCCTCGCCGACGTCAAGGGCGACCTGTCCGGGCTGGCCGTCGAGGGGCCGGACAACCCGAAGGTCGCCGAGCGGGCGGCGGGCATCGGCCAGACCTGGGCGCCGACCTCGTACCCGGTGGAGTTCTACTCGCTCGGCGGCCTGGGCACGGGTGTGCCGATCCGGACGACCGTCACCGACTTCGGCCCGCTGCTGCTGAGCAAGGTGCTCGGCCTCAACGCGACGCAGTCCTCCAGCCTGGAGCTGATCTTCCACTGGGCCGACACGCAGCAGCTCGCGCTGCTCGACCTCAAGGACCTGCAGGCCACCATCGCCTACCTCACCTCCGACGAGGGCAAGCAGGAGCTCAAGGGCATCGGCGGCGTCTCGGCCGCCACCGCCGGCGTCATCCTGCGCGAGATCGTGGGGCTGCAGGCGCAGGGCGGCGACGTGTTCTTCGGCGAGCCGGCGTTCGAGACCGCCGACCTGCTGCGCACGTCCGCGGACGGGCGCGGGATGATCTCCGCCCTCGAGCTGCCCGGCGTGCAGGACCGCCCCGCGCTGTTCTCCACGTTCCTCATGTGGCTGCTGGCGGAGCTGTTCCAGGAGCTGCCCGAGGTGGGCGACCCGGACAAGCCGCGCCTCGTGTTCTTCTTCGACGAGGCGCACCTGCTGTTCACGGGCGCCTCGAAGGACTTCCTCCAGCAGGTCGTCCAGACGGTGCGGCTCATCCGCAGCAAGGGCGTCGGCGTCTTCTTCGTCACCCAGTCCCCCAAGGACGTGCCCGCCGACGTGCTCGCCCAGCTCGGCAACCGCGTGCAGCACGCGCTGCGCGCCTTCACGCCCGACGACGCGAAGGCCCTGCGGGCAGCGGCCCGCACCTTCCCCACCTCGCCGTACGACCTCGAGCGGCTGCTGCAGTCGCTCGGCACCGGCGAGGCCGTCGTCACCCTGCTCGACGAGAAGGGCGCCCCCACCCCGGTCGCCTGGACGCGCGTGCGCGCACCCCAGGCCTCGATGGACCCGGCGCCGCAGCAGGTCCTGGACGCGACCGTCGCGGCGTCGCCCGGGCAGGCGCGCTACGGCGCCGCCGTCGACCGCGAGTCCGCGTACGAGCTGCTGCAGGCCCGCGCCGCGCAGGACGCCGCCACCCGCGAGGCGACCGAGCGCGCCGCCGAGCTCGAGAAGGAGGCGGCGCAGGCGCGCAAGCGGGCGGAGGCCGACGCCCGGAAGGCGCAGAAGGCCCCGCCGTCGGGCTCGACGTCGCGCGGCAGCTCACGCAGCCCGATGGACGCCATCCTCACCAGCGTGGGCACGACCCTGGCCCGGGAGATCACCCGTACCGTCCTCGGCACCCGCCGCCGGCGCTGACGCTCCGGGAGGATCGTCAGTCGGCCGTCAGGGGCGCGGCGTGCCAGATGCGGTCGAGGTAGTCGCGCACGGAGCGGTCCGAGGAGAAGAAGCCCGAGCGCGCCACGTTGAGCACGGCCGAGCGGCTCCAGGCGTCCGGGTCCGCGTACGCGCGCTCCACCCGCTCCTGCGCGTCGAGGTAGGCCTGGTAGTCCGCGAGCACCATGAAGCGGTCCTCGGTGAGCAGGTTGGACACGATCGGCTCGAAGACCGAGGCGTCGCCGCCGGAGAACGTGCCGCGCGCGACCAGGTCCAGGGCCCGGCGCAGCGACGGGTTCTCCTCGTAGTACGTCGAGGGCCGGTAGCCGGCCTCGGCGACGGCGCTCGCCTCCGGCTCCGTCAGGCCGAACAGGAAGAAGTTCTCGTCGCCGACGAGCGTCCGGATCTCGACGTTCGCGCCGTCGTCGGTGCCGATGGTGAGCGCGCCGTTGAGCGCGAACTTCATGTTCCCGGTGCCGGACGCCTCCTTTCCGGCCAGCGAGATCTGCTCGGACAGGTCGGCCGCCGGGATCAGGGTCTCGGCGACGGTGACGTTGTAGTTCGCCGGGAACGCGATGCGCAGCACCCGGGACACGTCGGGGTGGGCCGCGACCACGGCGCCCACGTGGTTGATGAGCGCGATGATCTCCTTCGCCATCACGTAGCCGGGGGCGGCCTTCGCGCCGAAGACGACGGTGCGCGGCGTGACGTCGCCGAGCTCCAGCTCCCCGGACGTGATGCGGTCGTAGAGCGTCACGACGTGCAGCAGCTTGAGCAGCTGGCGCTTGTACTCGTGCAGCCGCTTGACCATGACGTCGAGCATCGTGCCCGGGTCGATCGTGATGCCGTCGCGCGCCGCGAGGAAGGAGACCAGCCGGTCCTTGTTCGCGGCCTTGACCTCCCGGAACCGGCGGCGGAACTCGGCGTCGTCGGCGAAGGGCTCGAGCTCGCGCAGCCGGTCGAGGTCGGTGACCCAGCCGTCGCCGATCGCCTCCGTGACGAGCCCCGACAGCCCCGGGTTCGCCAGCTTCACGAACCGGCGCGGGGTGACGCCGTTGGTGACGTTCGTGAACTTCTCCGGCCAGAAGTCGGCGAAGTCGGCGAGCACCTTGTCGCGCAGCAGCTGCGAGTGCAGCTCGGCGACGCCGTTCACCTTCGACCCGCCGACCGTGGCGAGGAACGCCATCCGCACCGACCGCTCGGGGTGCTCGGCGATGATCGACATGCGCCGCACCAGCAGCTCGTTGCCGCCGGAGCGCTCGCGCACCTGGGCGAGGAACTCGTCGTTGATGCGGTAGATGATCTCCAGGTGCCGGGGCAGAAGCCGTCCGACCAGCTCGACCGGCCACACCTCCAACGCCTCCGGCAGCAGCGTGTGGCACGTGTACGCGAAGCAGCGCTGCGTCACCTGCCAGGCGTCGTCCCACTCGAACCCGCGCTCGTCCACCAGGATCCGCATGAGCTCCGGGATCGCGATGACGGGGTGGGTGTCGTTGAGCTGGAAGACGATGCGCTCGGGCAGGTCGTGCAGGTCGAAGTCCGGCGGCAGCAGCTGGTCGAGGAAGTCGCGGATCGAGCAGGCGACGAAGAAGTACTGCTGCTGCAGCCGCAGCTCCTTGCCCTGCGGCGTGGAGTCCTCCGGGTAGAGCACCTTGGAGATGTTCTCGGCGAACGTCTGGGAGCGCACGGCCTCGGCGTAGTCGCCGTAGTTGAAGATCTTGAGGTCGAACGCGTGGGTGGCGCGCGCGCTCCACAGCCGGAGCGTGTTGACGCGCCCGTTCCGGTAGCCCGGCACCATCGAGTTGTACGGGACGCCCAGCACCTGCCAGCCCGGAACCCAGCGCGAGCGCTCCCGGCCCTCGTCGTCCGTGTACCTCTCCGTGTGCCCGCCGAAGCCGACCGTGACCTCGTGCTCGGGGTGGGCGAACTCCCACGGGTCGCCGTTGTCGAGCCAGGTGTCCGGCTCTTCCACCTGGCGGCCGTCCGCGAACGTCTGCCGGAAGATGCCGTACTCGTACCGGATGCCGTACCCGATCGCGGGCACGCTCATCGTCGCCAGCGAGTCGACGAAGCAGGCCGCCAGCCGCCCGAGCCCGCCGTTGCCGAGGCCGGGCTCCACCTCCACCTCGCGCAGCTCGTCGAGGTCGAGCCCCAGGCTGGCGAGCGCCTCGGCGGCGACCTCCTCCAGCCCGGTCGCGATGAGCGCGTTGTCGAGCTGGCGGCCCAGGAGGTACTCCGCCGACAGGTAGGCCACCGCCTTCGCCTGCGTGCGGTACTGGCTCACCGTGGTCTGCATCCACCGCGACATCAGGTAGTGCCGCACCGTGCGCGCGAGCGCGAGGTACCGGTCGTTGTCCGTGGCCCGCTCCAGGATCGTGCCCTGCGAGAAGTTCAGCTCGTGCAGGTACTCGCGCACGAACCCCTCGACGGTCGGCTCCGGGCTGGTGATCAGAGGCGTGGTCTCGGTCACGCCACGACCCTACACACGGGCGGTGGCCGCCGTCCCTGCGTGCGGAAGGACCGGGGTGGCGACGGTCGCCGTCCGGCGCCCGCGCGCGCCCTTGGTCCGGAACAGCGCCACGGCGAGGAGCGCGCCGACCAGGAAGATCCCGGCGGACCAGGTGAAGGCGACGTCGTAGCTGTGCACCGCGGCCTGGGCGACGACGGCCGGCGTCGCGGGGAGGTGCCCCGCGGCCCAGGACGTCGCGGCCGTCGCGGCGAGAGTGTTGAGCACGGCAGTCCCGATCGCGCCGCCCACCTGCTGGGAGGTCGAGACCATCGCCGACGCGACGCCCGCGTACGGCCCCTGCACGCCGACCGTCGCGGTCTGGATCGACGGCGGCATCACGCTGCCCATGCCGACGCCGAAGAGCACCAGCGCGGGCAGGACACCGGCGGCGTAGGTGCTGTCGACGTCGAGCCGCGAGAGCCAGAGCATCGCCACCGCGCAGATCGCCAGACCGACCGGCACCAGGACCTTCGCGCCGAGGCGCGGCAGCGTGAGGTTGTTGGAGACCTGGGCCGTGGCGACGAGGGCGAGCACCATCGGCAGGAACGCGACGCCCGTGCGCATCGGGTCGTAGCCCATCGTCGTCTGCAGGTAGTAGGTGAGGAAGAGCGAGACGCCGAACATCCCGACGCCTGCCACGAAGATCGCGACGTACGAGCCCGTGCGGTCGCGGTCACGCACGATGGACAGCGGCAGGAGCGGCTGCGCGGCGCGGCCCTGCCACCGCACGAAGGCCACCAGCAGGACGACGGACGCCGCGAGGGAGCCCCAGGTCCACGGCGAGCCCCAGCCCTGGGGCTCCGCCTGGGAGAAGCCGTACACCAGGAGGAACAGGCCGCCCGAGCCCAGCGCGACGCCCGGCACGTCGAGCCGTTGCCGGCGGCCCTGCTCACCGCGGGGCAGCAGCAGGAGCCCGGCGACCACGGCCACCGCCGCGAAGACGAGGTTGACGTAGAGGTTCCAGCGCCAGTCGAAGTTCTGGGTGAGGAACCCGCCGAGGAGGAGGCCGACGGCGCCGCCCACCCCGGCGATCGCGCCGAAGACGCCGAACGCGCGGCCACGCTCGGCCGGCTCGGTGAAGGTCGTGGTCAGCACCGAGAGCGCCGACGGCGCGAGCACCGCGGCGAAGACGCCCTGCAGCGCGCGCGCCGCCACGAGCATCTCGAAGTTCTGCGCCGCGCCGCCGAGCGCGGACGCGACGGCGAAGCCGACCAGGCCGACGAGGAACGTCCGACGCCGGCCCAGCAGGTCCGACAGGCGGCCGCCGAGCAGCAGGAGGCTGCCGAACGCGAGCGCGTAGGCGGTGACGACCCACTGGCGGTCGTTGTCGCTGAAGCCCAGCTCGGCCTGGGCCGAGGGCAGGGCGATGTTCACGATGGTCGCGTCGAGCACGACCATGAGCTGGGCGATGGCGACGGTCGCCAGGACCAGCCAGCGGCGGGGGTCCGAGGCGCGCGAGGGCGCCGGAGGAGTGGTCATGGAGGGAGCTCCCGAGGAGGCGGAGGAAGGACCCGGGCCCGGGACGTGCCGGCGCGGGTACGATCGACCGTAAGCGGTACTCGACGGTTTCGAAACCCATGAGTGTCGGAATTGACCTCCTGTCCGCTGACGGCGAACACGGCACTCGGGGTGTCATGCTCGACCCGCTCCCGAACGGAAGGATCGCCATGAAGTCCGCCGACGACGTCGTCGACGACGCTCCCGCCTCCCCCGCCGCACGCGGAGGGCGGCCCCGCGACGCCTCCCGCGACGTCGCGATCCTCGACGCCGCCCGCGAGCTCCTCGCCGAGGTCGGCTACGGCGGGATGACGATGGACGCCGTCGCCGGTCGCGCGGGCGCCAGCAAGGCCACGCTCTACCGCCGCTGGACCACCAAGTCGGACCTCGCCGTCGACGCCGTGACCTGCGGGCTGGGCAACGACCTGGACCCCGCCGACATCCCCGACACCGGGTCGCTCGAGGGCGACCTGCTGGCGCTGGAGGAGCTGCGGCGCGCGCGCAAGTCAGCCGGGACCGACCGGCTCATCCCGGGCCTGATGGCGGAGGTCCGGCACGACCCCGAGCTCGCGCGCCAGTTCCACGCGAGCTTCGTGCGGCCCAAGATCCAGCAGATGCGGACGCTGCTCGAGCGCGCCCGGGACCGCGGCGAGGTGCCGGCCGACCGCGACCTCGACCTCGTGAGCACCGTGGTGCCGGCGCTCGTCTCGTACCGCAAGGTGGTCGAGGGCGTCGAGCTCGACCCCTCCTACGTGGAGCGGCTCCTGCGCGAGGTCCTGATCCCCCTCGCGACGGCGCCCTCGACCCGCTGAGCCGCGCGCTCGCGGGGCCCTACTCCCCCACGAGCGTCACCAGGCGAGACCGGCCGGTCGCGTCCTTGATGGCCTGCAGCACGACGTCGGCGTGCGGCTCCAGCGCGCTGACCTTGTCCAGCGGCGCGCCCACGACGAGCTGGAAGCCCAGCCCGCGCCACGCGCCGACGGCACGGCCGGCGAACCGGGCGTCGGCCTTGATGAACGCCTCGTCGAGGAACACCGGCGCGTACCGGGGGCGCTCCGCCCCGGCGTCGCCGAGCTGGTAGCGCAGGGCGGCGCCGACGATGAACGCGACGAGCTCCTGCGACTCACCACCGGACTTGCCGGCGATGTGGTCGTAGACGCTCACGTGGTTGCCCTCGAGGTCCACGCACTCGGCGCTCACCCGCACGTGCTCGCGCACGTCCACCAGGCGCCGGCGCTCGGGGCTGTCGGGACGGATGCGGTCGATCAGCCTGCGCATCCGCTCGTACCGGCGCTCGTGCTCGGCGAGCGGGACGTCGCCCGCCGGGGCGGTGGCGAGCTCGCGCAGCCGGCGCCGGAACGAGACGACGTCGGAGGCCTCGACCGGGGTGGCGGTGATGCGCAGCCGGTGCGCGTCGTCCCGGAACGGGAGCGTGGCGAGGATCGCGTTGACGGGCTCCATGCGGTCGCGGATCTCCGCCACCGCCTGCGCGATGCCGTTGTTGAGCCGCGTGAGCTGGTCGCCGGACATCTGGCGCAGGTGCGCCGACCACCTGTCGCGCAGCCGGTACAGCTGCTGGTACTCCAGCTCCTCGTAGATCCGCAGGAAGTCGGCGTACGCACCGTCGGGGTCGGCGCTGCGGTTCGGGTCGGGCCAGGTGTCGTTGAACCGCTCGAAGAGGGCGGCGAGGGCGGCGCGTGCGGCGCGCTCCGCCTCCTGCGCCGACTCGCGCTGGTGGTGCAGCTCGCGCACGACGGCGGCCACGGCGGTGGTGAGGTCCGCGAGCCCGCTGCCCGACGTGCCCGACACCCCCGACCAGCCGACCTGCGCCATCAGCTCGGCCAGGCGCCGCTCCTGCTCCGGCGTGGGCTCGACGCCCTCGTCGTCGGCGCGCTCGACGGCGTCCGCGACCTGGTCCACCTGGTCGCTGAGCTGCTCCCACGCCGCGCCGAGCTCGGTGACGCGCTGCTGCGCCGCGGCCCGCTCCCGGTAGAGCTCGTCGACGCGGGCGCGCAGGGCGTCCTCGTCCGCCTTGAGGGCGCGCAGCACGTCCGAGCCCGCGACCAGCGCCTCGTGCCGCTCCTGCCGCTCGGCGAGCCGGGCCTCTGCCCCGCGCACGTCGAGGTCGTCCCAGGCGGCCCGCAGCGCGTGGCTGTACGCGACGAAGTGGTCGGCCTCGCCCTTCTGCCGCAGCCGGGCGCCCGCGAGCGCCTCCGAGGCCTGGCGCAGCTCCTGGTGCGCCGCGGCGATCTGTTCGGCGAGCTGCTCGAGGCGCCGGTGGTTGCTGAACCCCAGCACCGACGCCCGGCCCTGGCCGCCGTGCGCGCCCCGGCGCCCCTCCGACGTCTGCCCGGACCGGGCGAGCGCCAGGTCGTGCCGCGCCAGCTCCGCGGGGTCGTCCACGCACACGTACGCGAACCGCTCCGCGAGGCGCGCCGCGAGCCAGCCGCCGAACGGCCCGGCCTTGACCTCGAGCCTCCCCGGGAGGAGGGCCCGGTCGGCCTCCTCGTGCAGCGCCAGCCCGGTGGGCACGCCCTCGAACCGCACGCGCACGGGCGAGCGGACGGCGTCGATCGCGGCGCGGAACGCGTCCAGGCGCGTCTCGTCGACCAGCACGGTGACGGCGAACCCTCCGAGCGCCAGGCCGATCGCCTCGCGCCACGGCTCGTACTCCCCGCGCACCTCGAGCAGCTCGCCCACGAACGGCACGTCGTCGGGGCGCAGGCCGGCGGCTCGTGCGAGCGCCTCGCGCGCCTCGTGCAGCTCGCGCGGCACGTTGCCGCGGCGCGCCTTGAGGGACGCCTCCTCGCGCTCGAGCTCGGCCAGGGCGCGCATCGCCTCCTTCTCGCGCGCGGCGGCCTCGACCACCGCCTCGGACAGCGCGTCCGTGTGGGTGTCGCGCTCGTCCAGGTACCGGCGGGCGTCGGCGTGCAGGGCGTCCAGCTCCCGGCGCGAGGAGGCCTCCCGCTCCAGCGGCGACAGGTGGCCGTCCAGCTCGGCGCGGGCGCGCCGGGTCTCTGCCAGCCGCTGCTCGGCCGCGCGCACGTCGCGCTCCGCGGCCTCGATGGCGTCGCCGCCGTTGCGGCGCTGGTCGGCGCGCACCTGCTCGAGCTCGCCCTGCGCGGCGGCGAGCCGCTCCTCGGCCACGGCGACCCGCTCGGCCGCCGCCTTGTGCTGGGCCCGGTTCTGCGCCTCGCCCGCACGCAGCAGGTCGAGCTGGGTGCGGTCGCGCCACGCCGTGAACGGCGTGATCCGAGCGGCCCCTGTGCCGGGGTCCGTTCCCGCGGCGCCGCCGTCGGGCCCGAGGGCGTCCACGAGCCGCGCGGACGCGACGGCGTCGTCGACCGCCGCCCGGTGCTCCAGCATCGGGCGCAGCACGTCCACCTGGCGCTGCGCCGTGTCCATCTCGGCGCGTACCTCGCTGAGCTCGTCGAAGTGCTCGACGGCGCGCTCGGCCACGCGGATCGTCTCGGGCTCCTCGAGCACCATCGCCTTGTAGAGCGAGTCGACCGTGGTGATCTGCTGGCCGGCCTGGATGCGGCCGAGCAGCTGCATCGCCTTCTCGCCGTCGCCCGCCGCGCCGATGCCCAGCGCGGCGTGCAGGCGCGTGGCGAACGCCTTGTCCGTGTCGAACGACGTCAGCCCCGCCGCGGTGAGCCCCGCCCTGCCGAAGCGCTGGGCCGCGAGCGGCTCGAGGTCGCGCAGGCTGAAGTCCGCGTCGACGACGGCGCGCACGGCCACCGTCTCGTCCGTGCGCTGCGCGCCGCGGGGCACGTACCAGGCGCGCAGCGCCGTGAACCGCTCGCCCGCCTGGGACGACCAGGTCATCGCGATCGCCGACCAGGTGTCCGACGTCTCGCCGCGCAGCACGCGGTCCTTGGCGCGCGCCGACCCGGCGGTGCGCTCCTCGTCGAGCTTGCCGCGCGCGTAGGAGACGACGTTGCGCTGCTCCTGCCCGCGCGCCCGCCCGCTGGTGGCCGTGTTCGACGCGCCGTTGAACGGCGTCGTGTGGCTCATCATCAGCGCGATGTAGGCGTCGAGCAGGGTCGACTTGCCGGAGCCGGACGCGCCCGTGAGCAGCGTCGTGGTGCCCGCGAACCGCACCTCGTGGTAGCCGTGGTAGCCGCCCCAGCTCACCAGCTGCATCGAGCGGGCCGTCCACTGCCGACCGTCCGACGCCGTCGGGATCAGCCCGAACAGCGACTGCTGCATGCGGGGCGCGGCGACCTGCTCCGCCGGGTCGCTCGTGATCGTCATGCGCGCGACTCCTCGTCCTCGTCGACCGGCTCGGTCTCGTCGTCGTGGTCGTTGACGGTGGGCGGCTCGGCCGACGGCGAGCGCAGCCACGCGGTCAGCTCCCGCAGGCGCTCCACCGGGAGCAGGATCTCCACGACCGGCTGCACGCGGTAGCGGCCCTCGGCGACCTCGTCGAGCACGTGCTCGCGCACGAGGGTGGCGATCGCGTTGTCGACCTCGCGCCGGCGCGCGGCCAGGTTGGTCTCGTCCGCGGCGAGGAAGCCGAGCGCGTAGTCGACCAGCTCCTCGGCGTCGACGTGCGCCGCCCGCTCCCCCGCGCCCTGCTCCTGCCGGAACCGGTTGCGCGCGAACAGCATGAGCAGCGTCTCGACCCGCTTGTACGGCTCGTCCTTGAGGAGCACCGGGATGCTCAGCCCGGCCTCCCGGACCTGCCGCTTGTACGCGATCTCGTAGTCGCGATCGACGACGAGCTCCACGAACAGGTCGTGGCAGCGCGAGGCGAGCACGTTCTGGTGCGCGAGCAGCGCCTTCCACTCCGCCGGGTGCGCCGCTGCGGACAGGTACCGCCGCTGCAGCACCAGCGCCAGTGCGCGGCGCGCCTCGTACGGGAGCACGCCCGTGTCGCCGGCGAACAGCGCCGCGTCGTCGTCGGCCAGCGCGGGCACCTCGACGAAGGGCGCGCCGTCCGCCGCGGCGTCGGCCTCGGCCACGCGCTCCGCAGGCTCCGTCGTCGTGTCGGTCATGCGTCCTCCTCGTCAGTCGCGTCGTCGGGTACGGCGAGGCCCACCCGCGGCACCACCAGGTCGCGCGTGGTGCCGTCGGCGCGCACGGCCGTCACGCGGCGCAGCCGGGCCGCCGGCACGTCGCCGAGGCCGTCGGCGTCACCGAGAGCGTCGTCGAGCGCATCCGGCGCGGCCAGCTCCAGGTAGCCCAGGAGCTCGACGGGCCGACGCAGCTCGGCCGGCCCGGCGGCGAACACCTCGTCCGCCGTGGCGCCCCCGCGCTCGCGCAGCACCCGGGCCGCGTGGGCGCCGGTCTCCTCGTAGCGCGGGCCGCCCATGCCGCGGAGGCCGCCCAGGACCTCCCCCGGCGCGGCGCCGGCGTCGTGAGCCGGGTCGTCGAGGTCGGCGAGCGCGTCCGGCGGCGTGTCGGGGCGCAGGTCGTGCAGCTGGGCACGGAAGCGACCGAGGCGCGCCCGCTCCAGCCAGCGCAGCGGCTCCACGCGCGCGGCCCGGCCCGACGTCGGGAACCACTCCGCCATCGCCGCGGTCGCCTCGCGCAGCGCGGCGTCCAGCTCCCGGTCGCGCAGCGGGTTGTGCACGGTGAGCTGCTGCGTGATGGTGCGGGAGGCGCGCGCCTGCGCGTCGAGCACGCCGTCGACGGCCGCCAGGAGCTGGGAGTACAGCGCGCGCACGGACTCCCGCCGGTCGGCCGGCAGGCCCGCCGCGAACGGGTGCGCGAGCACCGCCCGGACCCGCTCGTCGACCTGACCGAGCAGCTGCGGGTCGCGCAGCAGCTCCATCGCCCCGGAGAAGGCGCGCCCCTCGGGCGTGCGCTCCATGAGCGAGTCGGAGGCCTCCAGGTAGGCGCCCAGCACCTCGCCGGTGGGGCGCTCGTCCTGACGCAGGCTCGTGACGATGCTGCGTTGCAGCTCCGCGATCGACTCCGCCACGCGGGCGAAGTCGGCGGGCAGCTCGCGCACCAGCGCGGCCACGTTGTCGAACTGCTCGACCAGCCGGTCCGTGGGCGCCTGCACCACGGCGCCGCCGGCGTCGAGCCGGGCCAGCTCGGCCTCCGCCTCGGCGATCTCGTCGCGGGCGCGGGCGACCTGCTCCCGCAGCGCCCGCTGCTGCGACTCCCGGTCGGGCCGGGCGTCGCGCGCGAGCCCGTCCAGGGCCACGAGCAGCGTGCGGATGCGCGACTCGCTCACGAGGGCCCGCGCCCCCTGCGTGCGGTCGACGAAGGCGAGCGCCTCCGCCGCGTGCGAGCTGACCTGGTACTGCTCGACGCCGTCGTCGTCGAGCGCCCGCACCAGCCAGCGGCCGGCCACCCAGCGCGAGCACAGCGCGCGGGCGGCGTCGTCGGGCACCTCGTGGCCGGCGGCCCGCGCCTCGGCGAGCAGGTCCTCGACCTCCACGTGCATCTGCTCGGTCGGCACGGTCGCACGACCGGGCGTGAAGATCAGCGACAGCAGGGCGACGACCAGCGGTCCCTCCTTGCGGTGCAGGAGGGCGAGCGAGGGCGTGCCGAAGGCGCCCCGGCTGCGTGCCAGGGCGCCCTCGAGGCGGACGGTCGCCAACTCAGACGACGATGTTGACGAGCTTCGGCGCGCGCACGATCACCTTGCGCACCGGCGCACCGTCGATGGCGCGGACCACGTTCGGCTCCGCCAGGGCGGCGGCCTCCAGGTCGGCGTCCGAGATGGTCGGCGCCACCTCGAGGCGCCCGCGCACCTTGCCCTTGACCTGCACGACGCACGTCACCGTGTCCTCGACGAGGTACTGCTCGTCGGCGGTCGGGAACGGCTCGCGCGCCAGCGAGCCGTCGTGCCCGAGCCGCTGCCACAGCTCCTCCGCGATGTGCGGGGCGATCGGCGCGACCATCAGCACCAGCGGCTCGACCGCCGCGCGCGGCACCCGGTCCAGCGAGGTGAGGTGGTTGTTGTACGTGATGAGCTTCGCGATCGCCGTGTTGGGCCGCATGTGCTCCATCTCGACCCGCACGTCCGCGATCGCCCGGTGCATCGCGCGCAGCGTGGCGGTGTCGGGCTCGTCGTCGGTCGCGACGAGCGCGCCCGTCTCCTCGTCCACGACGTTGCGCCACAGCCGCTGCAGGAAGCGCTGCGAGCCGACGACGGCGCGCGTCTCCCAGGGCCGCGACAGGTCCAGCGGGCCCATCGACATCTCGTACACGCGGAACGTGTCGGCGCCGTACTGCTCGTACATCTCGTCCGGCGTGACGACGTTCTTCAGGGACTTGCCCATCTTCCCGTACTCGCGGTTCACGGGCTCGCCGCGGTACGTGAAGCCGGCCTGCTCGTCGCCCTCGACCTCACCGGCGGGCACGTAGGCGCCGCGGGCGTCGGTGTAGGCGTACGCCTGGATGTACCCCTGGTTGAACAGCTTGCCGAACGGCTCCAGCGAGGACACGTAGCCCAGGTCCAGCAGCACCTTGTGCCAGAACCGCGCGTACAGCAGGTGCAGCACGGCGTGCTCGACGCCGCCGACGTACAGGTCGACGCCACCGGCGGGACCGGACGTCGCGTTGTGCTTCGGGCCCATCCAGTACGACTCGAGCTCCGGGTCGACGACGGCGGTGCCCTTGGCGGGGCCGTCGGTCGAGTCCGTCGGGTCCAGGTAGCGCAGGTAGTACCAGCACGACCCGGCCCAGTTGGGCATCGTGTTGGTGTCGCGGCGGTACCGCTTCGGCCCGTCGCCCAGGTCCAGGGTGACGTGCACCCACTCGTCGTTGCGGCCCAGCGGGGCCTCGGGCGACGAGTCCGCGTCGTCGGGCTCGAAGGTGCGGGGCGCGTAGTCCGGCACGTCGGGCAGGTCGACCGGCAGCATGTCGGCCGGGATCGCGACCGGTCGGTCGTCCTCGTCCCACAGGATCGGGAACGGCTCGCCCCAGTAGCGCTGCCGGCTGAACAGCCAGTCGCGCAGGCGGTACGTGGTGGTGCCCTCGCCGGCGCCGCGGGCGCTCAGCCACGCGACGATCGTCTCCTTGGCCTCGGCCACGCCCAGCCCGTCCAGGCTGATCTCGTCGTTGGACGAGTTCACCGCCACGCCGTCGCCGGTGTACGCCCCGGCGAAGTCGTCCGGCAGGCCGCCCGCGGGCTCGACGGTGCGGACGACAGGCAGCTCGAAGGCCTCGGCGAAGTCGAAGTCGCGCTGGTCGCCGCCGGGCACCGCCATGATCGCGCCGGTGCCGTAGCCCATCAGCACGTAGTCGGCGGTGAACACCGGGACGGTCGCGCCGTTGACCGGGTTGACCGCCAGGTGCCCGGTGAACACGCCGGTCTTCTTCCCGGCGTCGGCCTGCCGCTCGACGGCGGTCTTCGCGGCGGCCTCGCGGCGGTACGCGGCGACGGCCTCGACCGGCGTCGCGTGCCCGCCGGTCCAGACGTCGCGCGTGCCGTCGGGCCAGGCCGCGGGGACCTCGTCCAGCAGCGGGTGCTCGGGCGCCACGACCATGAAGGTCGCGCCGAACAGCGTGTCCGGGCGGGTGGTGAACACCTCGACCTGCGCGCCCGCGCCGGCCGCGTCGTAGTCGGCGGTGCCGACGACGTCGAAGCGGACGTTCGCGCCGGTGGAGCGGCCGATCCAGTTGCGCTGCATCGACTTGACCTTCTCCGGCCAGTCGATGAGCTCCAGGTCGTCGGTCAGGCGGTCCGCGTAGGCGGTGATCCGCATCTTCCACTGCCGCAGCGACTTCTGGAAGACGGGCATGTTGCCGCGCTCGGAGCGGCCGTCGGCCGTGACCTCCTCGTTGGCCAGCACGGTGCCCAGGCCGGGCGCCCAGTTCACGGGCGACTCGTCGACGTACGCCAGGCGCTGCGCGTCGATCACGTCGCGGCGCTCGTCGTCGGACAACGCGGCCCAGACGGCGCCGCCGGCGTTGTCGCCGTCGTGCCCCGGGACGGCGCGGGCGCCGGACTCCAGCTCGGTGCGCAGCTCGCCGATGCGGCGGGCGCGGCCCGCGCCGCCGTCGGCCGCGGCGTCGTACCAGGAGTCGAAGATCTGCAGGAAGATCCACTGCGTCCAGCGCACGTATTCGGGGTCGATCGTCGCGAACGTGCGCCGCGAGTCGTGCGCCAGGCCCATGCGGCGCAGCTGGCGCTTCATGGTGACGATGTTCTGCTCGGTGGTGGTGCGCGGGTGCTGACCCGTCTGCACCGCGTACTGCTCGGCGGGCAGGCCGAACGCGTCGTAGCCCAGCGCGTGCAGCACGTTGTCGCCGCACATCATGCGGAAGCGGCCGACGACATCGGTGGCGATGTAGCCCAGCGGGTGCCCGACGTGCAGCCCCACTCCCGAGGGGTACGGGAACATGTCCATGATGAAGAACGGCTGACCCCCGGCGTTCCGGCCGTCGCCGTCCGTGAGCGCACCGTTCGGGTTGGCCGCCCAGAAGGTGCCCCGCTCCTCCCAGAGGTCCTGCCAGCGCTCCTCGATCTGCTGCGCGAGGGCGGGCGTGTAGCGGTGGGTGGGCTCGTGGGAAGGCGCGGTCGGCGCCTCGGGTCGGGAGGGTGCGGTGTCGGGCGTGCTCACCCGGCGAGTCTACCGGCCGGGGCCGCAGGCCCCGGCCCTGTTTTCACACCCCGAACGACTCGACGAGCGGCCCTCCGACGGCCAGCAGCAGCCAGCCGACGGCGACGACGTACCCGATGATCAGGACCAGTCCGCGGTTCCGCACGACCGCGCGGCGCAGCCCGTCGCCCGCGGGCAGGTGGCCCTCCTGCACGGCGTGCACGACCTGGAACCACAGCAGCGGCCACACGATCGTCCAGACGACCATGCAGGCCGGGCACAGCCGGACCAGCGCGTAGAAGCTCGACCACATGAGGAAGAAGATCAGCAGCTGGGCGAGCACCGTCACCGCGAGCAGCGACCGGTGGTACCACCGCGGCAGCCGGGCACCCGCGAGCAGCACCACGCCGGTCGTGATCACCACGGGGAACGCCGCGACCCCGATGTAGGGGTTCGGGAAGCCGAGCAGGGTGCCCTGCCAGGACATCATCGCGACGCCGCAGTCGAGGAACACGTTGAAGCTGCAGCTCGTCACCCGGTTCGGGTCCAGCAGCTTGAGGTACTCCTCGATCGCCAGCCACGACGCGGCGCCGAAGCCGATGCCGCCCAGCACGGTCAGCAGCACGCCGTAGGTGCGAGCGGTCAGGCCGCGCGGGCCGGGCCCGGGCGCAGCCTCCCCCGCGGCGTCGTCGGGGAGGTCGTGGGTCTCGTCGCGCACGCTCGGGCTCACGGGCGCGACCGTACCGCACGTTCCTGGGGAGCGGGCTCGCGCCCGGGCCCTCCCGGGCGCCGGTCAGTCGGCGTGCGCGACACGCTGGCGGCCGAACGCCAGCACCATCGCCAGGCCCACGAGGGTGAGCGCGAGTCCCACCCACGCGGGCGCGAGGTACCCGTAGCCGGCCGCGATGACGAGGCCGCCGAAGAACGCGCCGCTCGCGTTGCCGATGTTCAGGGCGGAGTGGCACAGGGCCGCGCCGAGGGACTGCGCCCGCGGCGAGAGGTCCATGAGCCGGGTCTGCATCGCCAGGCCGAGGGTCTGCGACGTGACGGCCAGCAGGAACAGCCCGACGACGGCGGGCACGGGCGACGTCCCGACCAGCGCGAACAGCACCAGCGACAGCGCGGTCGCGACGAACCCGCCGATCACCGTGCGCAGCACGTTCCGGTCCACCAGCCTGCCGCCGAGCAGCGTGCCGACGGTCATGCCGACGCCGAAGACGGCGAGCACCCAGGGCACGGCGCTCTCGGACATCCCCGCCACCTTGGTGACGGTCGGCGCGACGTAGGTGTACACGGCGAACAGGCCGCCGAACCCGATGGCCCCGGCCGCGAACGAGATCCACAGCGGCCCGTTGCGCAGCGTGCCGAGCTCCTTCCGCACGCTCGAGTCCACCGGCCCGTGCTCGGGGACGAAGCGCCAGATGCCGAGCAGCGTCGCGGCGCCGAGCACCCCGATGACGACGAATGCCGCGCGCCACCCGAGGCTCTGCCCGACGGCAGTCGACAGCGGCACCCCGACGACGTTCGCGATCGTCAGGCCGGTCATCATCATCGAGACGGCGTGGCCGCGCCGGCCGGGTCCGGCCACCGCGGCGCCGACCGCCGCCCCGACGCCGAAGAACGCGCCGTGCGGCAGCCCGGCGAGGAACCGTCCCACGACGAGGCTCTCGATGCCGGGGGCGGCCGCCGACAGCACGTTGGCCACCGTGTAGAAGCCCATGAGGCACAGCAGCAGCCGCTTGCGGGACATGCGCGCGGCGGCGACGGTCAGCAGCGGTGCCCCGACCACGACACCGACGGCGTACGCGGTGATCGCGTACCCGACGACCGGGTCGCTGACGCCGAGGTCGGCGCCGATCTGCGGCAGCAGGCCCATCGTGGCGAACTCGGTGGTGCCGATCGTGAACCCGCCGACGGCGAGCGCGAACAGCGCGGCCCCGACGTGCTCGGGGCGGGGTGCGCGGCCGGTGCGGGCCGTGGCGCCGCTCGCGGGCGTGGTCGTCGAGGTCACTCGCCTCTCCTCGGAGATCGGTCGGGCACCGGAATGCTCGAATCGTTTCGAGACGAGGCGTCGACGACGGTGCGCCGTCCAGCGCTCACGTCGTCGGGGAACCGGGACAGCCTACGCGCGCACCACCCAGATGCGCGACGCCGCCAGCAGCCCGAGGTCGACGCCGACCTCGCGCCCGTCCGCCTCCCACGCCACGCCGACCGTCCCGGCGAACTCCCGCCGCGACGTCAGCCGCACCGGCAGGTCCAGGTCGATGCCGAGGTCCGCGAGGTACCGCAGCGCCTCGGGGTCGGCGTCCGAGATCCGGGCGACCACTCCCCCGGCCCCGGCCTCGAGGTTCACCAGCGGCACCGCCTCCGGGCGCACCACGCG
Source organism: Isoptericola sp. NPDC056618 (assembly GCF_042792715.1). Classification (NCBI taxonomy): domain Bacteria; kingdom Bacillati; phylum Actinomycetota; class Actinomycetes; order Micrococcales; family Promicromonosporaceae; genus Isoptericola; species Isoptericola sp. NPDC056618. The sequence continues at coordinate 62,962 of NZ_JBHTVZ010000020.1, forward strand.
CCCGTCGGCGAACGGGATCGGGTCGCCGTGCGGGTCGCGCTCCGGGTGGCCGAGCCGCGCGGAGATGCGCTCGACGAGCCGGTCGGACACCGCGTGCTCCAGCACCTCCGCCTCGTCGTGCACCTCGTCCCACGCGTAGCCGAGGTCGCGCACCAGCCACGTCTCCAGCAGCCGGTGCCGCCGCACCATCACGAGCGCGTAGCGCCGCCCCAGCTCGGTGAGCCAGACCCCGCCGTAGGGCTCATGACCCAGCAGCCCCTGCGTCGTGAGCCGGCGCACCGTCTCGGAGACGGTGGACGGCCCCACGCCCAGGCGGTCCGCCAGCAGCCCCGTGGTGACCTTCTCGTCCGACCACTCCTGCGCCGACCAGACCGCCTTGAGGTAGTCCTGGGCGACGGGGGTGAGCTCGTCCGGGTCGACGGCCTGCGGGGGCGGTGCGGGGACGGGTGAGGTGGGTTCGGGCACGGTCCGAGCCTATCCGGGCGCCCGTCCCTACGGCCCGGGCGCCTCGTCGGCCGGCGGCACGACGTCGGGCACCGGCTCGCGCTCGCCCACCGTCGCCGCGCCGTCGGGCGTGACGCTCACGACCTGCACGTCCAGCATCCGCCGCGTCGCAGGGTCGAACCGCAGCACCGTCATCTCGGCCGTGCCGTGCAGCGGCCCGACGGTCGGCTGGTTCGGCGCCGCGCCGGCGGTGGACCCGTTGACGTACCGGATGCCCTGCCCCACCTGCTCCGGCCCCGACCTGCTGTGCGTGTGGCCGGACACCTGGAACGGCACGCACCCCGTCTCGAGGGCGTCGAGGCCCACGGACGGCGTGTGGATCAGCAGCAGGTCGACGCCGTCGCGGTCGTCGCACGCGGCCGCGGCGAGGTCCGCCGACTGCTGCTCCGGCGTGCGCTCGCGCGCGACGTTCGTGCCGACGCCGACGCGCGTCTCGAGCGCGTCCCGGTCCCCGAGGATCCGCACCCCCTCGACGTCGATCACCTGGCCGTCGAGGATCTTCTGGCCGTGCGCCGCCTCCTGGTCGGACGTGACCTGCGAGTCGTGGTTGCCGTCCGACACCACCATCGGCACGCCGCGCGGGACGGCGGAGGCGAACGAGTCGACGCAGACCTTCTCCACCGAGGTGCCGTTCATGGTGGTGTCGCCCGCGTTGAGCACGACGTCGGCCCCGGAGCGTTCGATCGTCGTGCGGATGAGCGGCGTCATCCCCGTGTTGCAGTGCAGGTCGGAGATGACGACGAAGGTGACCGGCTCGTCCGCGAGGCCGCCGCTGGGCAGTGCTCGGGGCGGCGCGACCGGCGCGGTGGGCTCGGCGGGGTCCGGGGACGCGAACTGGGTGCCCGCCGCGGTCGCGGACGCGGCCGCCTCGGAGGCGAGCCGGGCGTCCCACGCGGCCGACAGGTCGTCGTCCGCGCTCGCGTAGAACTCCTCGTTGTCCTCGTACAGCTTGACGAGCTGTCCGCCGTACGTGTCGATGACGCCGGCGAGGCGCCCGGTGATCCGCGCACCCTCGAGCGCCGTCCCGGCGAAGACCGGCGACGCGGGCTGCCCCTGGGCGGTGGCCCCCGCCGCGCCGGAGGACACCGTCGTCACGACGAGGGCCACGACCGCCACCCCCGCCGTGATCTCGCCCGTCCGGGGCGCCATCGCGTCGGCGAGCTCGCGCCGTCGCCCCGGCCCCAGCAGCCAGCGCACCACCAACCCGACCGCGACCAGCGCCGCGGCGGCGCCCAGCGAGCGCCACAGGGCGTTCTCCACCAGCGCGAGGGCGACGCTGCGCACCGCGACGTCCGGGCTGGAGAAGAACTGCAGGTAGCTCTCGAGGTCCTGGCTGAGGGCCGTGAGCGTGTTGGCCGCGCCGACCGTCGTCAGGTCGGCGGGGATCTCCTTGACCACCACGTCCACGCCGAGCCCGAGCGGGAGCGGCGAGTCGATCTCCAGCGTGCCGAGCGGGCCGAGGTCGACCACGACGAGGCTGTCGTTGGTCACGGAGTAGACGGCCTCGTGGGGACCGAAGCCGAGCTCCGCGGTCGCCGTGCTCACCCCGAAGACGAGGCACGCCACGGCTGCGGTGACCCCGGCGAGGGTCCAGCGCGCCCAGCGCGGCGGCGTCCGGCGCGCGCGTCGCCCCCGCCCGCCCGGCGGCGTCTCGTCCGTGTCCGCAGGGGTGTCCGCCGAGGTGGGCTCGTCGTGCTGGTCGCTCATCGCCTCCACCCTCGCCGAACGACGACGGAGGCGCCACCCTCCTCGCCGGTGGCGCCGCCGTCGCGGGTGTGACGCCGCCCTCACGGACGGCGTCGGGCGTCAGGCGCGCTCGCGCAGCGTCGCCAGCGCGATCCCCGCCGCGACGAGGACCGCGGCGAAGCCGATCGCGGACGTCACGACGACGCCGCTGCCGAACGCCGCGTGCGCGGAGTTCAGGAGGGCCTGCGCCTGGCCGGCCGGCAGGTCGGCCGCCACGCTCGTCGCGCCACCGAGCGTTTCCGCCGCGGACGCCGCGTCCGTGGCGGTCACGCCCGACGGCACGACGACGTTCGCGTGGTACGACCCGGTGAGGATCCCGCCGAGGACGGCGGTGCCCAGCACCGCGCCGACCTCGTACGCGGTCTCGGAGATCGCCGAGGCCGCGCCCGCCTTGGCCGCGGGGACCGTCGAGACGATGAGGTCGTTCGACACGGTCTCGGCCGAGCCGACCCCGATCGCCAGCACGACGAACGCGAGCCCGAGCCAGCCGGCCTCCCCGCGCCCGGCGACGAGCGCGGTGACGAGGTAGCCGACCGCGGACAGGGCCAGCCCGGCGGCGACGACGTGCGAGGGCCGCACGTGACGCACGACCTTCACCACGGCCAGCCCGGCGACGACCATCGCGACGGTGCCCGGCAGGAGCACGAGGCCCGCCTGGACCGGCGAGAGCCCGATGACGAGCTGCAGGTCCTGCGACACGAAGAACAGGAAGCCGACCAGCGAGAACACCGACAGCAGGTTGACCAGCACGCTGCCGGTGAAGGCGGGCACGGCGAACAGCCGCACGTCGAGCATCGGGTTCCTGCGGCGCAGCTGGCGTCGCACGAAGAGCACGCCCATGAGCAGCCCGACGGCGATCGCGGCGATCCCCAGCGAGGGCAGCGCGCCCTTGGCGAGCGTCTTGATGCCGAACACCACCGGGGTCATCGCGGCCATGACCAGGACGATCGACACCGGGTCGATCGGGCCCGGCGCGGGGTCGCGCGACTCCGGCACGAAGACCGGCGCGAGCACGAGCAGCAGGGCGAGCACCGGCACCGCGAGGAGGAACACGGAGCCCCACCAGAAGTGCTCGAGCAGCAGCCCGCCGACGATCGGCCCCACGGCCGAGCCCGCGGCGAAGCCCGCGGCCCAGATCGCGATGGCGAGGCGGCGCTCGTCGCGATCGGTGAACACGTTGCGCAGCAGCGAGAGCGTGGACGGCATGAGCATCGCGCCGAAGAAGCCGAGGCCGGCGCGGGCGGCGATCAGGGCGCCCGCCGTCGGCGCGAAGGCCGCCACCGCGGACACGACGGCGAAGCCGACGGCCCCGATCAGGAGCAGGCGGCGACGTCCGACGCGGTCCGCGACGGAACCCATCGGCACGAGGAGCCCCGCGAGCACGAGCGGGTACACGTCGACGATCCACAGCAGCTGCGTGCCGCCGGGGGCCAGGGCCTCCGAGATCTGCGGCAGGGCGAAGCTGAGGACCGTGTTGTCGATCGAGACGAGCAGCACCGGCAGCATCAGCACGGCGAGGGCCGCCCAGCGGCGCCCGGCCCCGGCGGGGCGCGCGGGGGCGAGGCGGCTCGCGTCCGTGGCTGAGGAGATGGGGTGCGTCGTCACCTGGGTCTGAGCCATGTCTGAACCTGAGGTGCCTTTCACACGCTGCGGACGGCCGGGGCGACATGGTGATGCCGAACTTCCGCACCGTCCAGCCGGTACAGTAACACCTCGCCACTAGGCTGTCGACATGCCTCCCGCCCCCGCCGCCCGAGCCAAGGTCCTGCGCGCGTTCGCCGAGCTCCTCGTCGAGTCCGGGGAGCGCGCCGCCACGCTGGACGCGGTGGCCGAGAGGGCCGGCGTGTCCAAGGGCGGCCTGCTCTACCACTTCCCCTCCAAGGACGCCCTCGTCGAGGGGCTGCTCGACCACCTGGCCGTCCTCACCGCCGCCGACGTCGACGCCATGCGCACCGCCCCCGAGGGCGCGACCGACTACCTGCTGCGCACGTCGACCGTCATCGGCGGCGAGTTCGAGGTCGTCTACCTCGCCGCCTCGCGCGTCGCGCAGGGCGCCTCCCCGCGCGCCCGCGCCGTCCTCGACGACGCGCAGACCGCCTGGACGGCCGCCGTCCGGGACGAGCTGGGCGACCCCGTCCTCGCGCGCGCCGTCTCCCTCATGGGCGAGGGCCTCTACACCCTCGCCTCCGTCGGCGCGACGGGTCCGGACGACCGCGAGATCGACGAGCTGCTGACGCTCGTGCGCGAGATCGCCACCTTCCGCGCCCCCGCCGGGGGCGACCCGGCGTGACCCGGCGACTCAGCCCGTCTTGCGCTCCGCCGCCTTCTTCGCGGGCGCCTTCTTGGCCGGGGCCTTCTTCGCGGGCGCCTTCTTCGCCGCCGGCTTCTTCGCCGGAGCCTTCTTGGCCGGGGCCTTCTTCGCGGGCGCCTTCTTCGCGGGCGCCTTCTCCTCGGCCTCGCCCTTCGACCCGCCCTTCGAGCCCGAGACGCTCCGGCGCAGCGCCTCCATGAGGTCGATGACGTCGGCGTCCTCCTTCTCGGGCTGCTCGCCGAACGTCTCGGACGTGTCGAGCGCGTCGCCCTGCTCGATCTTGGCGTCGATGAGCTGGCGCAGCTGCACCTGGTACTCGTCCTCGTACTCCTCGGGCGCGAAGTCGGCCTCGTAGCTCGCCACGAGCTGGCCGGACATCGCCAGCTCCTTGTCGGACACCGTCACGGACCCGTCCAGCGAGGGGAACGCGGCCTCGCGCACCTCGTCCGCCCACAGCAGGGTCTGCATGACCAGCACCTCGTCGCGCACGCGCATCGCCGCCAGCCGGGTGCGCTGGCGCAACGCGAACTTCACGATCGCCGTGCGGTCCGTCTCCTCCAGCGTGCGGCGCAGCAGCACGTACGCCTTGGGGCTCTTGGAGTCGGGCTCGAGGTAGTAGGTGCGGTCGAGCATGATCGGGTCGATCTGGTCGCTCGGCACGAACTCGACGACCTCGATCTCCCGGTTCGCCTCCGCCGGCAGCGCCGCGAAGTCGTCCTTGGTGAGCACCACCGTGCGCTCGCCGTCGTCGTAGGCGCGGTCGATGTGCTGGTACGGCACCTCCTCCCCGTCCAGCTCGCACACGCGCCGGTAGCGGATGCGCCCGCCGTCCTCGTCGTGCACCTGGTGCAGCGGCACGTCGTGGTCCTCGGTCGCGCTGTACAGCTTGACCGGCACGTTGACGAGGCCGAACGTCACGGCGCCCTTCCAGATCGCCCTCATATGACCATCGTCACGCGACCTGCGGACACGCGCCAGGGCACAACGCCCCGGGCCCGGTGCCGCCCCTCCCCTCGTGACCGCGCGCCGCCCGGCATAGCGTGGCGAGGTGGACGGCTCGGCACGCACCCGAGACCCGGATCGACGGGGATCGACACGACGGGATCGACTCGACGCGGATCGACGAGGAATCGAGGACTGACCATGTTCCGGAGACGCCCAGGACGGGCGGCGGCCCTCGCGCTCGCCGCCGCGGCGCTGGTCGCCGTCACGGCGGCACCCGCGACCGTCGCCGCACCCGCGACCCCGCCGCACCACCGCACGCTGCCGGACCGGGTCGAGCTGCCCGACGGGTTCCTCCCCGAGGGCATCGCCACCGGCCTCGGCCCGTGGGCCTGGTTCGGGTCCCGCGCCGACGGCGACATCTACCGCGCGAACCTCGTGACGGGAGAGGGCGAGGTCGTGAGCGAGGGGCCGGGCACGCCGTCGGTCGGCCTCAAGGTCGACCGGCGCGGCCGCCTCTTCGTCGCGGGCGGGCCGTCGGGCTCCGCGCGCGTCGTCGACGCCCGCTCGGGCGAGGTCCTGGCCGACTACGCGCTCACCACCGCGGCCAGCTTCGTCAACGACGTCGTGCTCACCCGCGACGCCGCGTGGTTCACCGACTCGCAGCAGGCGGTGCTGTACCGGCTGCCGCTCGGCCGGCACGGCTCGCTGCCCGAGTCCGCCGAGACCGTGCCGCTCTCCGGTGCGTGGGAGCAGGTCGAGGGGTTCAACGCCAACGGCATCGCCGCCACGCCCGACGGCCGCGGGCTGCTCGTGGTGAACTCGACGACCGGTGCCCTCCACCGCGTCGACCCCGCCACGGGCGAGACGACGGTCGTGGACCTCGCGTCGCGGGACGGCGACGCCTCGCTCACGAACGGCGACGGGATGCTGCTGGTGGGCCGCACCCTGTACGTCGTGCGCAACCAGCTGAACCTCGTGGCCGTGGTCCGCCTGGACCGCAGCGGGACGCGTGGCACGGTGACCGGCGAGCTCACGGACGAGGGATTCGACGTCCCGACCACGGTGGCCGCCTTCGCGGGCGGGCTGTACCTACCGAACGCCCGGTTCACGACGCCGCAGGAGCCGACGACCGAGTTCTGGGTGACGCGCGTCGAGCCCCGTCAGCATCACGGACGCTGAGCGCCCGCGCCGAGCCTTGTCCCCTCGGTGGTCCGGCGGCATCCTGTCCCCATGACGACAGACGGCCTCTCCTCCGGGCTCCCCGAGCCTGCGGCGGCCCGGGCCGACGTCGCACGGCTCCTCGGCGCCGGGCTCGGGGTCCTGGCCCCGTTCACGTGCCTGACGGTCCTCGGCTCGTGGTCCCTCGCCGTCGGACTGGTGGCCCTGGCGGTCGGCCGCGTCGTGATCGGGCGACGGACGACCGCCGGCAGCCCGCTGCGCGCGGGAACGACCTGGATGCTCGTCTGCTGGGCCGGGGTCGCGGTGGTCCTGATGGCGCTCTTCCTCGCGATCCCGCTCGACCCGGGGAGCGACTGAGCGGCCGTCAGCCGACCAGGCCGAGGACCCCGACGACACCGACGAGCAGGGCGAGCAGCATCGAGACGCCCACCAGCACGGCGTGCACGGTGAAGAACCGCGTGGGCCGGCCGGCGGCGTCACGGGCGCGGGGGTCCTTGGTCACGCGGCGCCAGAACGAGGGCCACACGGCCAGGTTCCACAGGGCGGCGACGAGCAGGACGACGGACCAGACGACGGGGATCTCCACGGCGTCGAGTATCGGGCACCGCCCGGCCGGCGACGAAACCCTCAGGCCAGCAGGCCGCCCTGCAGCGCGAGGAGCACCGCCCGGGTGCGGTCCTTCGCGCCGAGCTTGAGCAGCACGTTCGACACGTGGTTCTTCACGGTGCCCTCCGCCAGGTACAGGGCGTCCGCGATCTCGCGGTTCGACCACCCCTGCGCCATGAGGCGCAGCACCTCCCGCTCGCGCCCGGTGAGCTCCGCCGGGACGACGTCGGCCGGCGCCGGCCCCGAGCGGACCGCCCGCAGCAGGCGAGCCGTCACCGCGGGCTGCACCAGGGTCTCGCCCGCGGCCAGGGTCCGCACCGCGTCGGCGAGCTGCTCCAGCGTCACGTCCTTGAGCAGGTAGCCGCGCGCCCCCGCCTGGAGCGCACGCAGCACCAGCGCGTCGTCGTCGAACGTCGTCAGGACGAGGACGGCGACCTCCAGCCCCTCGTCGCGCAGCGTCTCCAGCGCCCAGATCCCGTCGCGGCCGGGCATCCGCAGGTCGAGCAGCAGCACGTCGGGCTCGTGCTGCCGCACCGCGTCGACCGCCGTCGCGCCGTCGTCCGCCTCCGCCACCACGTCGATGCCGCCCGCGATCTCCAGCAGGCTGCGGATGCCGTGCCGCACCAGCGTCTGGTCGTCGGCGAGCGCGAGGCGCACGCGGCGCCGCGTCCCGTCGGACGCCGGGTCCGCCGTCACGACGCCGCCCGCGCGGCGAGGCGCGCCCGCACCGTGAACCCCGCCGACGCGTCGAACGTCGCGCCGCCGCCCAGGGCCTCGGCCCGCTCGACGATGCCCGCGAGCCCGTGCCCGATCCGGACCGGCTCCGAGCCGAGGCCGTCGTCGCGGGCGACCAGGGTGAGCGCGCCCTCCTCGTCCGCCGCGACCTCGATCCGCAGCACCGTCGCCATCTCCGCGTGCCGCACGGCGTTGGTCACGACCTCCTGGGTGACGCGGACCAGGGCCGCCGTCTGCTCCTCGTCCGCGACGACGTCCTCGGCGACGTGCACCTCCACCCGCGGCGACGGGACGGCGGCCGCGACGGCGTCCAGGGCGTCGCGCAGGTCGGGCGCGCGACGGCGCAGCTCGCCCACGGTGGCGCGGACGTCGCCGAGCAGCTCGCGCGCCACGGTGCGGGCGCGCTCCACGTGCGCCGCCCCGCGCTCGCCCGGCAGGTGGGCGGCCGACTCCAGCTCCAGGGTGAGCACGGTGAGCTGGTGCCCGATGAGGTCGTGCAGCTCGCGGGAGATGCGCAGGCGCTCGGACGCTCGGGTCGCCTCCTCGCCCAGCACCATCGCCGCGGCCAGCTCCGCGTGGGCGACGGTCAGCTCGGTGCGCATCCGTTGCTCGCGCTGCAGCGCCACGCTCACCGCCGCGCTGGCCACCTGGAGCAGGAGGTAGAGGCCGAGCGAGAGCACGACCTCGAAGGGCCGCGCGTCCCCCGGGGCGAGCAGAAAGGCGACGAGCAGGGCCAGCGTGTTCGCCACGATCACGGCGACGACCACGCGCGTCGGACCGACGTACGTGCTCAGCGCGGCACCGAAGACCAGCAGGATGGGCAGCCAGCCGATCCCGGGCACCGTGATCACGAGGGCCGCGGTCAGCAGCGCCTGGGCCGCGAGACCGGCGTAGGCGGCGCGGGTGCGGGGCGGCCGCAGGACGACGACGACCGTCGCGGCGAGCCAGGCGAGCGCCAGCAGCACCCAGACGGCGAGCGGCACGAGCATCCGGTCCGGCTCCGCCGCGAAGGGCACGGGCACGACGACCGCCAGGCAGACGACGAGGATCGTCAGCCCGGACGTCTCCTCGGGTCCCAGCCGGCGCATGGTACCCACGCTATCCGGCGAGCCCAGACGACGAGGAGTGCCGGAAGTCATGGGCGCAGGTCGTGACCGGCGGCACGCGCGACGGCGCCGGACGCGTCTGTAGCGTCGCCGCCATGACCGCACTCGTGGCGCAGCACCTGCGCAAGACCTACCGCACCCGGGGCCGCGGCCGCCCGCCGGTGGTCGCGCTCGACGACGTGAGCCTGTCCGTGGGACCGGGCGAGGTGGCCGGCGTGCTCGGCCGCAACGGCGCCGGCAAGTCCACCACCGTGGAGCTCCTGGCCGGCGCTCGGTCCCCGGACTCCGGGCGGGTGCGGGTGCTCGGGCTCGACCCGCGCGCGGACCGCGGCCGGGTGCGCGGCGTGCTCGGCGTCCAGCTGCAGGGCGCGTACCTCCACGGCGCGCTGACGGTCCTCGAGCTCGTGCGCCTGTACCGGTCCTTCTACCCGCGCGGCCTGGACCCCGACCTGCTCGTCGAGCGCGTCGGCCTGGGCGCCTCGCGCGACGTCCGCTTCGAGAAGCTGTCGGGCGGGCAGCAGCAGCGGGTCTCGGTCGCGCTGGCCCTCGTGGGCGCGCCGCGGGCCGTCATCCTCGACGAGCTCACCACCGGCCTGGACCCCGAGGCGCGGCGCAGCATGTGGTCGCTGGTCGAGGACCTGCGGGCCGACGGCGTCACCGTCCTGCTCGTCAGCCACCTCATGGAGGAGGTGGAGCGGCTCTGCGACCACGTGACGATCCTCGACGCCGGCCGTGTCGTCGCGCGCGGCACCGCCGCCGAGCTGATCGACCTGGCCGGCCTGCGGCCCACCGTCACCCTGCGCACCGACGACCCCGGCGCCGCCGACCTCCTGACCCGGCTGCCCGTCGTCGAGCAGGTCGACGCGACCGGCCCGCGGCTCGTCGTCGCCGGCGCCGCGGCGGCGGGGACGACGGCGGCGGACGACCCGTCCCGCGGCGACCTGCTGCACGCGGTGGGCGCAGCGCTCGCCGCCGCGGGCGTGGTCGCGACCGAGACGCAGCTGCGCCGTCCCACCCTCGACGACGCGTTCCTCGCCCTCACCGGAAGCCCCCTGGAGGCATCATGACCACCGCCCGCCATCCCACCACCCCCCGCGTGCTGGAGCTGCCCGAGCCGGGCGCTCCCCCGCGCCCGGTGCGGCCCGGGGCGGTGGCGTGGCTCGCGCTCACGGTCGCCGAGGCCCGGATGGTGGCCCGCGACACGGCCGGGCTCGTGATCCCGCTCGGGATGCCGTTGCTCATCCTCGTGATGAACGGGCTGGCGCCGGGCCTGGACCAGGTCGTCCCCGGGACGGGCGGGCGCACGGCGCTGGACGTCTACGTGATCCCGCTGACGCTGACGATGGTGGTCGCGACGGTCGGCGTGATCAACATGCCGAGCTTCCTCGCCTACTACCGCCGCTCCGGGATCCTCAAGCGCCTCGGCGTCACCCCCGCGTCCCCGGTGATGGTGCTCGGCGCGCAGGCCTTCGTCGGGGTCGTGCAGATCCTGCTGGGCATCGCCATCGCCCTCGGCGTCGCGTTCGTGTGGCTGGGAGCCTCGCCGCCGGCCGACCCGTGGGTGGCGGCGGGCGTGCTGGCGCTGGCGATCGCCGCGATGTACGCGGTCGGGATGTTCGTGGCCGCCGTCGCGCCGACGCCGGGTTCCGCGGTGGCGATCGGCCTCGTCGCGTTCTTCGGCCTCGCGGCGCTCGGCGGGATGTTCGGGTCGCGGGAGAACCTGCCCGACGCGCTCGCCACGCTGGGCGGCTGGCTCCCCTTCGGCGCCTCCGTCGACGCGCTCGGCGCGGCGTGGGCCGGCGTCGCGGTGCCCGCGCCGGCCCTCGTGGGCCTGGGCGCGAGCACCGTCGTCGCGGGGGGCGCGGCGGCCGCGTGGTTCCGCTGGGAGTGAGCCGTCAGAGGCCGACAGCGTCCAGCTTCGCCGTGAGCTCGGCGTCGGTGGGCTCGACGAAGAACTCGCCGTCGGGGAAGACGACGACGGGGATGTTCTTGCGGCCGCTGATCGACTCGGCGTCGTCGGCCCGCGTGGGGTCGGCGACGAGGTCCACGTTCACGTACTCCACGCCGCGGGAGTCGAGCACGCGCTTGGCGCGGCGGCAGTCGCCGCACCACGTGGCCCCGTACATCGTGAGGGTCGCGGGGCGGCGGAGGTCGGTCGTGGTGTCGTCGGTCATGCGCAGCACCATACCCCCACGGGGTTAGTGCGCGGAGAACCCGCCGTCCACGAACAGTGACTGTCCCGTCACATAGGCGGACCCCGGGCCGGCGAGGAAGACCGCGGCGCCGGCGAAGTCGTCGGGCAGCCCGTTGCGGCCCACCATCGTGCGGGCCGCGAGCGCCTCGACCCGCGCCGGGTCGGACTGCAGCCGGGCGTTCAGCGGCGTGAGGACGAAGCCGGGCACCAGCGTGTTGGCGGTGACGCCGCGGGACGACCAGGCCTCGGCCTGCGAGCGGGCCAGCGACTCCAGGCCGCCCTTGGACACCCCGTAGACGCCGGACTGCACGAACGCGCGGTGCGCCTGCTGGGACGACACGTGGATCAGCCGGCCGTACCCGCGCTCCGCCATGCCGGGACCGAACCGCTGTCCGAGCAGGTACGGCGCCTCGAGGTTGACCGCCATGGTGGCGTCCCAGGTCGCGTCGTCCGTCTCGCCCAGCGGCGGCCGCAGGTTGATCCCCGCCGAGCTCACCACGACGTCGGGCTCGCCGTACACGGCGGCGACCTCCTCGGCCGCGGCCCGCACGCCGGACCGCGAGCTCAGGTCGGCGCTGACGCGGTCGGCGGTGCAGCCGTCCGCGCGCAGCTCCGCGACCGTGTCGTCCAGCTCCGCCGCCCGGCGCGCCACGACGACGACCCGGGCGCCCGCCCGGGCGAGCGCCCCCGCGATCGCGCGGCCGATGCCGGAGCTGCCGCCGGTCACCAGCGCGACCCGGCCGTCGAGGGAGAACAGGGAGGAGAGGTACGTGTCGCTCACGCCGAGAACCCTGCCACGCGCGCGCCGTCGCTGTGACAGGCGCTCGTGGCGCGCACCCGGTGGACGGCTCGGACGGCCGGCTGCGGCAGCGTGGGCCTCGCCGCGCACGGGCACCAGGTCACGTTGCCGATAGCCTCGGGCGATGGTCAGCGACGAGGTCCGGGTCGTGGTGCGCAAGTACGACGGCAGCCTGCACTGGCACTACCCGATGATGATGCTGGGCGAGGACGAGTGGGGCGTGTGGCTCGGCGCCAGGGCCGGGACGGTCTACCGCAGGGGCGAGCCGGGCCAGGAGACCGCCGTCGTGGCGGTCGGGGACGACCGGGTGATGCTCGTCCCCCGAGATGCGTGGTGGACGGCCGAGTTCCAGGCGGCCCCGGCCCACCTCGACGCGTACTGCGACGTCGCCACCCCCTCCACGTGGAGCGGTGCGGGCGAGGTGACCATGGTCGACCTGGACCTCGACGTGTGCCGCGTCCGCGACGACATGTCGGTCTTCGTGGACGACGAGGACGAGTTCGCCGTCCACCAGGTGCGGTACGGCTACCCGGCCGACGTCGTCCGGCGGGCGGAAGCGGCGGCCGCGTGGCTGACCACCGCCCTGCGCGACGGCATCGAGCCTTTCGGCAGCCGCTACCGGCACTGGCTCGACCGGCTCGCCGCGACGAAGCAGACGTCGGGCAGTTTGTCCGCGCAGTGATGAGCCGGATCAGTCCGCGCGGGTGGGTTCCGAGTCGTCCCGCGAGAACGCCGAGGACCTCCCCCTCGCCGTCCAGGTCCGCGGCGACACACACGCACCACCCCACGCCACCGTCCGGTACATCGAACTTGACCAGGGCGAGCATGCCGCGCGGCGTCGTTCCGGGGGCAGGCCGGGAATCCTCAGCCTTCCGAGGACCTCGGGCACCGGAGCTCTGATCGCTCCGCCCGGTGACCTGCTCGTCAGTCACGTGCACGGCGGGGCACACGGCGCACACGCCGCGTGGTGATTCCGTCAGTACTCCTCCGTGGTTCGGGCGCGGGTGGGCTAGATTCGCCGCCGCGCGAGCCCAACCATGAGTGCACCTGCCGCTAGGAGAATGGCGGTCAGGACCGCCGCCGGGCCTACGTCGGCACCGGTCCGCGGTAGTTCGCTCGGGGATGTCGGTGTGGTGGGCGGCTGCGCGTCAGTCGCCGGCGGGACCATCGGGGCGGCGACGCTGGGGCTGGGCGACGGACTGGGCGACGGGCTCGGCGACGGGCTCGGCGACGGGCTCGGCGACGGGCTCGGCGACGGGCTCGGCGACGGGCTCGGCGACGGTGCGATGACCGGGACGCTCTCGCTGACGGGAGGCGAGATGGCCCCGCCGTCGTCGCCGGACGCGGTCGCGGTGTTCACCACCTCGCCGGCGTCGACGTCGTCGGCGGTGACGACGTATTCACCGCGACAGGTCGTCGTGTTCGCCGGGGCGTCGCCGACGGCGCCAAGAGCCGTCGCCTCGCAGACGACGTCGGGGATGCGGTCGTCGAGCACCTCGAGATCGGTGACAGGCGCCAGCCCGGAGTTGGTGACGCCATAGGTGTAGGCGATCGTGTCGCCGAGCTGGTACGGACCCGGGTCGTCGGCCACCTTCGTGAGGGTGAGGATCGGTGACGGGTCCACGGACTCCAGGACGACGTTGCGAATGAGGTGCACGTCCGTGAACAGCCCGGTAGAGGCAGAGAATCCGAACTTGTACGTCTCCGGGACCGGCTGGGGTGCCGGAATGTCGAGCACCTGCTGAAGATCGCCGTCCGGGCCCGCGATCGACACCGTCACGCGCGGGTCGGGTGCTGGGCTGACGACCACCTCGACGGTTCGCTTGTCCGGTTCCAGGAGCGCGGCGGCTTCGGCCGCGCTGATCGCGTCGGGCATCGACGCGGTATCCCCCTGGAGCGTGACGGGGAGGGTAGAGGGCCAGGACGTCGCCGCCGGGTCATCGAGGTTCTCGGCAGTGGAGGTCAGGAAGCAGTACCCCTGCGTCGTATCGCCGGGCTCCGCCGGCCCCCGCACAGTGATCTTCTCCGGCTCAGGTATGCGAAACCCCGTCCCAGCCGGAGACTGCTGCCCGTCCGGGCATCCGAGTCCACGGTCCTCCCAGTCTCCGAAGTAGTTGCCGAGGACGTCCAACCCGATCCCCAGGTAACCGCCCTCGACCCCTGGGATGATCTCGTTCGCCGGATCTCCGTCCGGCCGCTTCTGCGCGTACCCCAGGCTGCCCCCGAACGCCCCCGGGGCCACGAGCTCTGCGTCGCCGTTGACCAGGAAGAACGCGATGCCGTCGGCCGGCGCAGGGTCCGCCGTCGTCGTGCCGTACTGCCACTGCTCGAACCGCACGACCAGGCCCTGCTCTGCGGGGATCGGAGTGTCGAACAGCACGGCGCCGGACTGGTCGTTCGACGCGTCCGTGAGCTGGAGGTACCCGTCGGGAGCCCCCTCGAGTGGCGGCGAGTTCACGGTCCGCTCGGGATCGCAGCCGCCGAGTGGGTGCGCGCCGGCGGTGGGATCACCCGGAGCCGCACCGGTCAGGCAGGCGGATCCATAGGCGGAGAACAGCGAGTCTGCCGTGGCGCCCGTGAAGGTCTCGTCGACGAAAATCGCACCCTGGGCTGCCGCGACACCCGCCCCGGCACCGACTGCGAGCAAGCAGGTCGCCACGGCGGAACCGGCTACCGGTCCCTTCGGCCGCCGTTTGCGCGCGGTGCCAGCCGCTGACTCGACCATGGACGCCAGGTTCGCACCTGCACCTCGTCTCCGCCACAGATTCGCTCGTCGACGTGTGATCGACATGTCATTCCGTCCGGGACGACGACGTGCAGCCGGTAGGGAGCCTCCGGAGGCGCGCACATCCCGCCCTCGCGCGACGATGTCCGCATGGCCCGCACGTCGTCGAGCAAGCCGCAGACCGTCACGGTCGGCGACCGCCGCCTGCAGCTGACGAACCTGGACAAGGTCTACTACCCCGCCACGGGGACGACCAAGGGCGAGGTGCTGCAGTACCTCGCCCAGGTGGCGCCGGCGCTGCTGCGGCACGCCTCGTACCGGCCGGCGACACGCAAGCGCTGGCCGGACGGCGTCGCCGGGCAGATGTTCTTCCAGAAGAACCTGGACGCGTCGACGCCGTCGTGGGTGCCGCGGCGCTCGATCAAGCACCGCACGTCGACCAACGACTACGTGCTGGTCAACGACCTGGCCACCCTGACCTGGCTCGGGCAGACCGCCACCCTCGAGATCCACGTGCCGCAGTGGCGGTTCGGCCGCACGGGCACGCCGATGCCCCCGGACCGCCTGGTCCTCGACCTCGACCCGGGGCCGGGCGCGGGCCTGGCCGAGTGCGCCGAGGTCGCGCGGCTGGCGCGCGACGTCCTGCGCGGCATGGACCTCGACCCCCTGCCCGTGACCAGCGGGTCCAAGGGCCTCCACCTGTACGCCGCGCTCACCGGGCACGACGACTCCCTGACCGCGGACGCCGTCTCCGCCGTCGCGCACGAGCTCGCGCGGCACCTGGAGTCGGAGCACCCGGACCTCGTCGTCAGCGACATGAAGAAGTCGCTGCGCGCGGGCAAGGTGCTCGTCGACTGGTCGCAGAACAACGGCGCCAAGACGACCATCGCGCCGTACTCGCTGCGCGGGCGCGACGAGCCCACCGTCGCCGCGCCGCGCACCTGGGACGAGCTCGACGACCCGGACCTGCGCCACCTCACCTTCGCCGAGGTGGTCGAGCGGCTGGAACGCGACGGCGACCTGCTGGAGCCCCTGGCGGCCGGGCACCTGGCGCAGCTCGAGCCGACGCCGGAACGCATGGCGACGTTCGAGCGCACCCCGGCCGAGCGGCTCGAGACCTACCGCGCCAAGCGCGACCCGGAGAAGACTCCGGAGCCCTTCGGCCCCGACGCCCCGGACGCCCGCGACGGCGCCCCGACCTTCGTCATCCAGGAGCACCACGCCCGCCGCCTGCACTGGGACTTCCGGCTGGAGCACGAGGGCGTCCTCGTGAGCTGGGCGCTGCCCAAGGGCGAGCCCACCGACCCGAAGCAGAACCACCTGGCCGTGCAGACCGAGGACCACCCGCTCGAGTACGGGTCGTTCGAGGGCACCATCCCCGCGGGCGAGTACGGCGGCGGGGAGGTGACGATCTGGGATGCCGGCACCTACGACCTGGAGAAGTGGCGCGAGGACGAGGTGATCGCCGTCCTGCACAGCGAGCGCCGGGGCTCCCGCCGGCTCGCCCTCATCCGCACCGGCGGGCGGGGCGGCGACGACCAGAACTCGTGGCTGATCCACCGCACCAAGACGCAGCCCGGCGACGAGGACGCCGGGGCCGAGGCGCGCGACGACGACACCCGTCCGAGCCCGCCGGCGGCCCGGCCGCGCGCGGCCGCCGACGACGCGCCGGCCGAGACGCCGCGCCCGATGCTCGCGACGACCGCGCCGCCGGGCGAGCTGGCCCGGCTCGACCCGGACGACTGGGCGTTCGAGGTGAAGTGGGACGGCTTCCGCGCCGTCGTGGAGGTGCTCCCCGGCGCGGACGGCGACGACGAGCGCACGGTGCGCCTCACGTCCCGCTCCGGCCAGGACCTCACGGTGACGTTCCCGGAGCTGCAGCAGGTCGCGGAGATGGTGTCCGACGAGGACCTCCCGCTGGCGCTGGACGGCGAGATCGTCGCCCTCGACGCGGACGGGCGCCCGTCGTTCCGCCGCCTGCAGCAGCGGGCCAACCTCTCCCGGCCGCGCGACGTCGAGAAGGCCCGCCGCGCGGTCGGCGTCGACCTGGTGCTGTTCGACGCGCTCGTCGTCGGCGGGCGCGCGGCGACCGACCGGCCGTACGCCGAGCGCCGCGCGGAGCTGGCGCGGGTCGTGACGCCGCGGCGTCCGGTGCACGTGCCGGACGCCCTGGACGGCACGCTCGACGAGGCGCTGGAGACGAGCCGGCTCATGCGGCTGGAGGGGGTGGTGGCCAAGCGGCGCCGGTCGCCGTACACGCCGGGCCACCGCTCGCGCGACTGGCTCAAGATCAAGCACGCCCGCACCCAGGAGGTGGTCGTCGTCGGCTGGCGCCCCCTGCATGCGGGGACGGGGCGGGAGGACGCCCGGGTCGCCGGGTCGCTGCTGCTGGCGGTGCCGGACGACGGCGGGGTGCTGCGCTACGTCGGCAAGGTCGGCACGGGCTTCAAGGAGGCGGAGCGGCGGGAGGTCGTGCGGCGCCTGCGGCCCGTGGACGACGCGCCGCTCGACGGCGTGCCCCGCACCGAGGCGGTGCACGCGCGGTGGGCCGCGCCCGAGCGCGTGGCCGAGGTGAGCTACGGGGACTGGACGAGCGATCCCGCCGACCTGGGGGCGCACGCTCCCGACGGGGGCGGCGGCGCGGACGACGAAGGACCGCGGCTGCGGCACTCGGTGTGGCGCGGGTGGCGCGACGACAAGCGCCCGGACGACGTCGGCGTCGAGGGCTGAGCCGTCAGCGCACCGTCTGCCCGCGCAGCGCGTGCGCGACGGCGGCCGCCCGCGACTCGACGCCGAGCTTGGCGTACACGTGCGCGAGGTGGGTCTTCACGGTCGCCTCGGAGATGAACAGCCGCCGCCCGAGCTCCCGGTTGCTCAGCCCCTGGGCGAGCAGCGTGAGCAGCTCCGCCTCCCGCGGGGTGAGCGCGCTGCCGGGGTTCTGCGCCTGCTGCATGAGCCGGGACGCGACCGGCGGGGACAGCACGCTGCGCCCGACGACGGCGCCCCGCACGGCGGAGAAGATCTCGGCGGGCGGGGCGTCCTTGAGGACGTAGCCGATGGCGCCCGCGTCGACGACGCGCACGACGTCGGCGTCGGTGTCGTAGGCGCTGAACACGAGGACGGGCAGGTCGGGGTGGGCGGCACGGATGCGGCGGGTGGCGGCGACGCCGTCCTCCTCCGCGCCCAGCTCGAGGTCCATGACGACGAGCGCGGGCGCGAGGCGCCCCACGGCGTCGAGGGCCTCGTCGGCGGTGCCCGCCTCCCCGACCACGCTGATGTCCGGCTGCGAGTCGAGCAGGGCGCGCAGCCCGGCGCGCACCACGTGGTGGTCGTCCACGAGCAGCACGGTGATCGGGTCGCTCATGCGTCCTCCTGGTCGTCCGGCCCGGCCGTCCCGGCGTCGGCGGCGACGGGCAGCTGCACCCCGACGACGGTCCCCTCGCCCGGCGAGCTCTCCACCGTGATCGTGCCACCGAGCTGCTCCACCCGCTGCCGCATGGCCCGCCGCCCCAAACCCGCCCTGCCGTCCGGGAGCGCCCGCGCCGACGGTCCGCGCCGCGACCTGCTCGACGTCGAAGCCGCGGCCGTCGTCGAACACGTCGAGCGCGACGGCGTCGGGCAGGTAGGTCAGGGTGAGGCCGAGCCGCGCGGGGCCGGCGTGCCGGTCCACGTTCGCCACGGCGCTCTGGGCGATGCGCGCGAGGGCGTGCGCCGTCTCCGCGCCGACCCGCACCGGCTCGCCCACCACGGTGAGCTCGGCGTCCGGGACGTGGCGACGCGCCGCCGTCCGGATCGCGGCCTCGACGTCGGCAGGGGCCACGCCGCCCGCCGCCGGGGACGGGTCCACGAGATCGTGCACGAGGTCGCGTGTCTGCCCGAGGCTGGCGCGCACGGCGACGGCGGCCTGCCGGGCGTCGTCGCGCGCGGCGCCGGGGTCGGCGTCCCAGCGCTGGTCGGCGGCCTCGAGCCGCAGCACCGCGGAGGACAGGGACTGGGCCACGGTGTCGTGGATCTCGCGCGCCACGCGCTCGCGCTCGGCCAGGACGGCGACCTCGCGCTGCAGCCGGACCCGCTCCCCCGCCTGCCGCACGATCGCGTCGTACGCGAGGCTGAGCAGCACCGCCACCACGAGCGGCGCGACGGCGGCCGCCCAGTCGCTGCGCCCCGACAGGCCGAAGAGCGCGACGCCCGTCACCACGGCGACGGCGCCCACCAGGACGTGCGCGGCGGGCACGGGCACGAGCGTGCGGCAGACGAAGAACAGCGGGATCGCCGACCAGGCGAAGCTCGGCGCCACCAGCACGAGGGCGCCCCACGCCAGGAGCAGGACGCCCAGGACCAGGTCGACCGCGACGCGGCGGGCCGCCGGTCCGGTCTGCCGCGCGAGCACCACCAGCGCCGCGTACGCGGCGGCGACCACCGCGACGAGCACGACGACCAGCCACCACCGGCCGTCGAGGCCGTGGTTGGTGAGGTAGCGCGCGGCGGACGTCGCGACGAGCGCGGCGAACGCGAGGTGCACGCCGCGGGTGAGGGATCCGGGCACGACACGCACGCTAACCGGGCGGGGTCGATCCGCACCTCATCCGTTCGGATGAGCCGACGCGCCCCGGACGCCCGATGCGCCGGCGCGGCGCGTCCGACGAGCCTGGGCGCATGACCTCGCCCCCGGCCTCGCGCCCGGCGCGGACTGCGTCAGGCCCGGCGCTCCTGGGCCGCGGCCCGGCTCGTGCCGAGGTGCGCGCTGGCCAGGCGGGCGGCGGCCTCGCCGTCCCTGTCCCGGACCGCGTCGAGGAGCTCGCGGTGCTCGTCGGCGATCGCCTGCAGGTCGAGGTGCTGCCCGAGCAGCCAGCGCACCCGGCTGGCGATCACGAGGTGCAGCTCGAGGAGCACCGGGTTCCCGGCGGCCTCGACGACGCGCTCGTGGAAGTCGGCGCCGGCGCGCCGGGCCGTGGGGCCGTCGCCCGCGCGGGCGGCGGCGTCCTCCCGCTGCCACGCCTCGGTGAGCGCCTCGAGCTGCTCCGGCGACCGGCGCGTCGCCGCGAGCCGGAAGTGCAGGGGGTCCGTCGCCTCGCGCACCTCGTGCAGGTGGTCCACGTCGGCGTCGCTGAACTCGCGGACCACCGCCCAGGTGCGCGGGCGCGGGGTGACGAGCCCTTCCGCGACGAGCGTCCGCAGCGCGTCCCGCACGGGGATGCGGCTCACGCCCAGCTCGGCGGCCAGGTCGCGCTCG
Source organism: Isoptericola sp. NPDC056618 (assembly GCF_042792715.1). Lineage (NCBI taxonomy): Bacteria > Bacillati > Actinomycetota > Actinomycetes > Micrococcales > Promicromonosporaceae > Isoptericola > Isoptericola sp. NPDC056618. The sequence goes on from NZ_JBHTVZ010000020.1 coordinate 83,045, forward strand.
ACCAGGCGGCTCCCGGGCTCCCGGGAGCCGTCCACGATCTGCTCGCGGACGACGCGCGCCACCCGGACGGACTCGGGCTCGAAGGGGGCCGAGAGCTCGGAGGACATGCGCACATCTTGCCAGCCGGCCGGAGGGGAATATGGCATACCATCTCACCGTGACTCCCGCCCGCCGCACGCGCCGCCCGGCCCGTGCCGCGGGAGCGGTCGCCGTCGCCGGAGCCCTGCTCGCCCTCGGCGCCTGCGCGGCTCCACCGCAGCCCGCGGGCACCAGGACGCCGAGTCAGACCCCGAGCCCGAGCACGTCGGCCACGCGGACGCCGTCTCCCGATCGCGCGCCCGCCCAGCTGCTGCTCGCCACGCAGGCCGAGCGCGACACGCTCGCAGTGGTCGACCCGGCCGACCGGCGAGGCTCCGCCGTCGTCGACGAGATCACCGTGGGCACCGCGCCGTGGGGCGTCGCCGTGGACGAGGACTCCCGGCGCGCGTACGTCTCGACCGCCGAGGGCGTCGCCGTCGTGGACCTCGACGCCCGGGAGCGCACGGACCTCTTCGCGTACGAGCACGCGACGAGCCGTCGCGCGTTCGGCGAGTACCGGCGCGGCGGCCTCGGCCTGGCCGTCTCCCCCGACGGCGAGCGGGTGCACGTCGCCGTGAGCACGGGCGACGCGGCGTTCCTCGAGACGCTCGACGCCGACACCGGCGAGGTCGTGTCCGCCGTGCCGGTGGGGCTGCGGCCCTTCGACGTCCTCGTGAGCGACGACGGCGACGAGGTCTACACGATCGACCACGACGGGTTCACCGTCACGGTCGTGGACCCGGAGCGTGGGCGAGCCCGCCCGATCGAGGTGGCGCCGTTCGGGCGCGAGGGCGGGCTCGCGTCGTTCGAGAAGCCGCACTACGCCGTCCTCGACGACGACGGCGACCTGCTGCTGCCCTACCAGGGCCGCGTGCTGGCCCGCGTCGACCCCGGCACCGGCGAGGTCACGACCACCGACCTGACCGCCGACTCCCACCAGCACGGCGTGGCCCGCGCCGGCGACGGCACCCTCGTCGTCGCCGGCAACGGCCCGTTCGGCAACGCCGGGTCGGGCCCGAGCATCGAGGTGGTCGGCCCGGACGGTACCGACGTCGTCCTGCCCACCGACCGCCGGCACGAGACCGTCGCGGTGTGGCACGGGCCCGACGGGGAGGCCTACGGCGTCCTCGCCGGCGGCTACACCCAGCAGGAGGCCTGGGACGGCGCCACCGTCGTCCCGCTCGACGCGGCGCTCGACGGCGCCGGCGAGAGCTACGAGATCACCATCCCCGGACGGCCGCAGGCGGTCGTCCCCTTCGAGGAGGAAGTCCGATGACCAGCTCCCCCACCACCGTCACCGTGCTGCGCGACGTGCGGCCCTGGGGCGGCGAGCGCTCCGACCTGCACGTGGCCGACGGCGTCATCATCGCCGTCGTGCCGCACGACGCCGCTGCGTCGGCCGCCGGCGAGACGGACGGAGAGGTCGACGGGGAGGTCGACGGGCGCGGGCTGCTCGCCCTGCCCGGGCTGGTCAACGCGCACGCGCACGTGGACAAGTCGTGGTGGGGCAAGCCGTGGGTGAGCTACGGCGGCGAGCCGGGCGTCCAGGCGCGCATCGCGCACGAGCGCGCGCACCGCGACGAGCTCGGCATCCCCGGCGTGGACGTCACGCTGGCGGTGCTGCGCGAGTCGGTCCGCACGGGCACGACGGCGGTGCGCACGCACGTGGACGTCGACCTCGGCGTGGGCCTGCGCGGCATCGAGGTGGTCCGCGAGGCCGTCGCCGCCCTCGGCGGCGCCGTGCACGCCGAGATCGTGGCGTTCCCGCAGGACGGCGTGCTGCGCCGCCCCGGCGTCCTGGAGCTGCTGGACCGGGCGGCGGCCGCGGGCGCCGAGCACGTCGGCGGCCTGGACCCGGCGTCGATCGACCGCGACCCGGTCGGTCAGCTCGACGGGCTGTTCGAGATCGCGGAACGGCGCGGCGTCGGCATCGACGTGCACCTGCACGACGGCGGCGAGCTGGGCGCCTTCCAGATCGAGCTGATGGTCGACCGCACCCTGCGGGCCGGGCTCCAGGGCAGGGTCAACGTGGCGCACGGCTTCGCGGTCGGCCAGCTGTCCGCCGCCCGCCAGGCCGACCTGGTCGCGGCGATGGGCGAGGCCGGCATCACCATGACCACCGTGGCGCCGATCGGCGCCGCTCCCCTGCCGCTGCTCGCGCTGCTGACCGGCGAGGTCGTCGGCGGTCGCCACGACGACACCGTACGCGTCGGCGACCGTCGCGAGCGCTGCCCGGTGGAGCTGTTCCGCGGGCACCGGTCCGACGGCGCTGGCGAGCGGCCGGGTGGCGCACGCCTCCGCGACCACGGTCGGCCGGTTGCCCCGCAGCGCCGCCCCCTGGGACGTGAACGCGACGCACATGTGCGTCATGAAGCCCACCACCACGACGTCGGCGTGGCCGGCCGCGTCCACCAGGTCGCCGAGATCGGTGCCCCGGAACGAGTCCGGGGCGGTCTTCGTCACCACGGCCTCGCCCGGCGCGGGCGCGACGCTCGGGTGGATCTGGCCCAGGTCGGTGGCCAGGTCGTAGGGCGAGCCGGCGCCGCCGTCGTGCTGCACGTGGATCACCGTGGCGCCCGCCGCGCGGGCGCGGGCCAGCAGGTCCGCGGCGGCGTCGAGGGCCGGCGCCCAGCCGTCCAGCTCCATGACGCCGCGCGTGTAGGTGTTCTGGTAGTCGACGAGGATCACGGTCGCCTCGGCGAGGTCCGCAGGGGTCGGGTCGGCGCCGCCGAGCTCGCGCAGGGTGGTGCTGGTCATGGGTGTCCTTCCGCAGGAGGTCGAGGGGTCGGGCGCCGAGGGTGCGGCGCGCTCCCACGCTACGAACCGGCGTACCGTGTCGGCAATGTCATGCAACCCGCAGATTCGGACATCGTCATGATCGAACGGCTCGTCGTGGTCACCCTCTTCGACGGGGTCGACCTGCTCGACGTCACCGGGCCGGCCGAGGTCTTCGCGCTGCTGGCGCGGGAGCTGGACGGTCCGACCGGCTACGAGGTGGTGCTCGCCGCAGAGACCGCCGACCCGGTGACCACGTCGGCGGGCGTCCGCGTGCTCCCGGACGCGACGTTCGACGACCTGGCCGGCCGGCGGGTCGACACGCTGGTCGTGCCGGGCGCCGTCCACCTCGACGCCGAGCGGCGCGTCCGCGCCGTCGTGGACCCCGCGCTCGTGCCGCGCGTGCAGGCGCTCGCCGACGGGGCACGCCGGGTGGCGTCGGTCTGCGTCGGGGCGCACGTGCTCGCCGAGGCGGGGCTGCTGGAGGGCCGCCGCGTCACGACCCACTGGTCCACCGCGCGGCAGCTCGCCGACGACCACCCCGGCGTCCGGGTCGACGCCGACCCGATCTTCGTGCGCGACGGCGACGTGTGGACCGGCGCCGGGCTCACGGCGTGCCTCGACCTGACGCTGGCGCTCGTCGCCGACGACCACGGCCAGGAGCTCGCGCTGCGCGTGGCCCGGCAGCTCGTGATGTTCCTCAAGCGGCCGGGCGGGCAGAGCCAGTTCTCGGTCTCGACCGACCCCCGTGCGACCACCCGGCGCGTGGACGACCTGCGTCACCACGTGCTGCAGAACGTCGCCGCCCCGCTGACGGTGGCGGAGCTCGCCGAGCAGGCGCACGTCAGCGAGCGGCAGCTCACCCGGCTGTTCAGGACCGAGCTGGGCACCACGCCGGCGGCCTACGTCGAGTCGGTCCGCGTCGAGGCGGCGCGGCAGCGGCTCGAGACCACGGACGACACCCTGGAACGCGTGGCGACCGCCTGCGGCTTCGGCTCGACCGACACCCTGACCCGGGCGTTCCGGCGTCGTCTCGACACCACGCCCGCGCAGTACCGGGCCCGGTTCCGCCTCGCGGGCTGACGGCTCGCACGGCTGCCGCGACCGCCGTCAGCGCCACCGCTCGAGCAGGCGGGCGACCGTCTTCGCGGCGCGGTCGAGCACGCCGTCCGCGCCGGACGAGGCCGCGGTGAGCAGGGCGGCGTCGACGAGGTGCGCCACGAGGTCGACGTCGCGCGGGTCCGCGCACGCCTCCTCGAACCCGGAGGCGTCCAGCACCGTGCGGGCGGCGCCGAGCAGCCGGGGCCGCGAGCGCCGCATGATCGGCTGCAGCGCGGGGTCGCGCATCGCGGTCATCATCGGGTCGAGCCGGCGGGTCACGACGGAGTCGTCGACGTGCGGGGCGTAGAGGACCTCGATCAGGAGCCGCGCCGTCGTCGCCGGGGACCGGCGCCTGTGCGGCAGCGCCCCGGCCGCGGCGAGCGCGGACGTGCCGCGCAGCTCCTCCGCGGCCTCGACGGCGGCCGCCACGAGCGCGGCGCTGCTCGGGAAGTAGTAGGACGCCGACCCCTGCGGCAGACCCGCCGCCTCGGCGACCCGGCGGTGCGTGACGGCGTCGAACCCCTCGTCGATGAGCAGCGTCGCCGCGGCCTCGACCATCCGGCGCTGCTTGTCCGCGCCGCGCCCCTGGACCATGCGGCGCCGCCGCGGCCGGTCGTCCTCCGTCACGCCGCCCATCGTAGGCGCGGTGCCGCGACTGCGCCGGGAATAACCTATACGCACGTATGGTTTAGCCGATCGACAGACCGCCGCCGGGCGGCGCGAACCGAGGAGATGAACGAGCTGTGAACCTGATGGCCGCGGAGGGCCTCGTGATCGACTGGGCGCAGATGCCCACCTACAACACCGTGATGTCCGTCGCCGTGGGCGCCGGCCTGATCCTGCTCGTGTGGCTGGGGCGCGACCTGATCCGCGCGCCGCGGAAGGTCGTGACGGAGGGCTGGGCGCTCGCGTTCGGCGTGCTCGGCCTGATCCTCACCGCCACCGGCCTGCACATGACGCTCACGTGGCCCCTCGCCGCGGGCGGCTTCCCCTTCGACAACATCATCTTCGGTGAGACCAGCCTCGCGTTCGGCGTGCTGCTGCTCGCCGCCGCCTTCTACCTGTGGACGCGCGGCAAGGAGGCGCTGGCCCGCGAGGACGCCACCGACCACCTGCGCGCCGTCGCCCGCCCGGTCTCCGTCTTCGTGCTCGGGATGGGCCTCGGCCTGGTCGCCATCGCGATCGCCGGCGTCACCTACCAGCTCTTCGCCGCCCCGCCCGAGGAGCCGATCTCGGGCGCCTTCGCCGCGTACCCGCTCGTCGAGGCGATCTTCATGTCGGGCCTCATCGCCCTCGTCGGGCTCGGCGCGATCCTCTTCCCCCTGGCCCTGCGCGACGGCGCCGGTCGCGGCCTGCGCGTGGTCATCGGCTGGGCCTGGGGCCTGGCCGGCCTCGCGTTCCTGCTGTTCGGCGCGATGAACTTCTTCACCCACATCGGGCTCATCGTCAACACCATGGGCTGACGTCCTCGCCCACGCCAGGGCCGGCACGGGCCGGGTCGCGGGAAGTCTCGCGGCCCGGCCTCTGTTGTGCCGGGCATGCGAGCCATCACCTACTCCCGCTTCGGCGGCGCCGACGTCCTCGAGCTCACCGACCAGCCCGACCCGCGCCCCGGGGCGGACGTCGTCGTCGTGCGCGTGCACGCCGCGTCCGTGAACCCCGTCGACTGGAAGGTCCGCCAGGGCTACCTGGACGGCCTGTTCGACACGCAGTTCCCCGTCGTCCCCGGCTGGGACGTCGCGGGCGTCGTGGAGCAGGTGGGCCTCGACACCCCCGAGTACGAGGTCGGCGACGAGGTCTACGGGTACGTCCGCAAGGACTGGGTGCACGGCGGCACGTTCGCCGAGCTCGTCGCCGCGCCGGTGCGGACGCTCGCGCGCAAGCCCGCGTCGCTGAGCTTCGAGGAGGCGGCCGCGGTGCCGCTCGCGGGGCTCACGGCCTACCAGACCATCCTGCGGTCCGGGGTGCGGGAGGGCCAGACCGTGCTGGTGCACGCGGCCGCCGGCGGCGTCGGCTCCTTCGCCGTGCAGATCGCGCGCAGCCTCGGCGCCCGCGTGATCGGCACCGCGAGCGAGGCCAACCACGACTTCCTGCGCGGCCTCGGCGCCGAGCCCGTCGCCTACGGAGACAGGCTGGCCGACCGCGTCCGCGCCCTCGCCCCGGACGGCGTCGACGTCGCGCTCGACTACGTGGGCGGCGACGCCGTCGCGACCAGCGCCGCGCTGCTCGCGCCGGGCGGCACGGTCACGTCCATCACGGACGCGACGGCGCGCACGGAGCACGGCGGGCACTACGTGTGGGTGCGCCCGTCCAGCGCCGACCTGGAGGCCCTCGGCGCGCTGATCGACGCCGGCAAGGTCGCCGTGGAGGTGGGCCAGGTCTTCGACCTCGCCGACGCCGCCGACGCCCACCGCGCCAGCGAGAGCGGCCACGGGCGCGGCAAGATCGTGGTGCGCGTCTGACGGCGCCTCCCACCGCGCGTCCGACCATGCTCCCGACCGTGCTCCCGACCGTGGTGGTGCAGGTCCGGGCCGCACGCGGCACCCTGAGCACATGACACCCTTCGCCCCCGACGTGTACGCCGACCGCCGTCGCCGCGCCGCCGCCCAGGCGGCCGCCGCCGGCCTCGCCGGGGTGCTGGTGACTCCCGGCCCCGACCTGCGCTACTTCCTCGGCTACACCCCCGCCGCGGACACGGAGCGGCTCACGCTGCTCGCCATCCCCGCGTCCGACGACGGCGGGGGCGACGCCGTCGCCGTCGTGCCGAAGCTCGAGGCCCACGACCTCGAGGTCGGCGCTGTCGGCGGCATCGAGGCGGTCGCCTGGTCGGACGGCGAGGACGAGCACGAGGTCGCTGGCCGGCTCCTGCGCCGGGACGGCCGGTACGCGATCAGCGACGCGGCGTGGGCGCTGCACGTGCTGGGCCTGCAGCGCGCCCTGCCGGCGTCGTCGTACGCCGCCGTCACGAACGCCCTGCCGATGCTGCGCGCCGCCAAGTCGCCCGAGGAGGTGGCCCGGCTCGCCGCCGCGGGCGCCGGGGCGGACGCCGTGTTCGCCGAGATCGTCACGCGCCGGTTCGCCGGCCGCGCTGAGCGCGCGGTGTCCGACGACCTGGACGCCCTGCTGCGCTCCCACGGGCACGAGCAGGTCGACTTCACGCTCGTGTGCGCGGGCGAGAACGGCGCCGACCCGCACCACGAGGCCGGCGACCGGGTGATCCGCGAGGGCGACATGGTGGTCATGGACTTCGGCGGGCTCGCCGACGGCTACGGATCCGACACCACCCGCACGGTGCACGTCGGCGCGCCCACCGCGCGCGAGCAGGAGGTGCACGACGTCGTGCGCGCGGCGCAGCAGGCGGGCGTCGACGCCGTGCGTCCCGGCGCGACCTGCCAGGACGTCGACCGCGCCTCGCGCGCCGTCATCGCCGACGCCGGGTTCGGCGAGTTCTTCGTGCACCGCACGGGCCACGGCATCGGCCTGACGACGCACGAGCCGCCGTACATGGTGGAGGGCGAGGACACCCCGATCGAGGCCGGGATGTGCTTCTCCGTCGAGCCGGGGATCTACCTGCCGGGCGAGCTCGGCGTGCGCATCGAGGACATCGTCGTCGCGTTCCCCGCCGGGGTGTCCGGCCTGGCCGACACCCCCGATGCCGGCGTGCGGCTCAACACCTCGCCCCATGAGGTGGTCATCGTCGGGTAGCCCACGAACGGCCTTCCAGCAAGCGATCTCTCGCGCCATCCGGTCGGATGGCGCGAGAG